>NZ_JBSGFD010000008.1:0-105153 GCF_053603215.1 Kitasatospora sp. NPDC004240
CCACCGCGATCAACACCCACCGGAAGACCCTCTTCCCCTACACGCCGCTCTACCGATCTCCACCGGCCCCCCCGCCCCCGCCCCCGCCCCCGCCCCCGCCCCCGGCCGCGCCGCCGGGCCGTCCGACGACGTCATCAGGACCAGGGGCCTCACCAAGCGCTTCCGCGGCGGCCAGCTCGCCGTCGACGGGCTGGACCTGAGCGTGCCCCGGGGCAGCGTCTTCGGCTTCCTGGGCCCCAACGGCTCCGGGAAGACCACCACCATCCGGATGCTGATGGGCCTGATCGCGCCCACCTCCGGGGTGGCGACGGTGCTCGGCGAGTCGATGCCGCAGTCGGTGGCCACCGTCCTCCCCCGGGTGGGCGCGCTGATCGAGGGCCCCGCCCTGTACGGCTTCCTCTCCGGCCGGGACAACCTGGCCCGCTTCGACTCCGCCGACCCGACCGCCGACCCGCGCACCCGCGCCCGCCGCGTCGAGGAGGCGCTGGAGCGGGTGGGCCTGACCGCAGCGGCCGGCAAGAAGGCGCGGGCCTACTCGCTGGGCATGAAGCAGCGGCTGGGCCTGGCCTCCGCGCTGCTGCAGCCGCGCGAGCTGCTGGTGCTGGACGAGCCGACCAACGGTCTCGACCCGCAGGGCATGCGCGAGATCCGGGCGCTCGTCCGGGAGGTCGCGGCCGAGGGCACAACGGTCTTCCTCTCCTCGCACCTGCTGGACGAGATCGAGCAGGTCTGCACCCACGCGGCCGTGATGTCCCGGGGCCGGCTGCTGACCCAGGGCACGGTGGCCGAGCTGGCCGCGCGGGCCCAGGGACGGCTGGTGGTCCGGACGCCGGACGCCGTCCTGGCGGGCGAGGTGCTGACCCGGCACCGGGTGACCGACGTGGTGGTCGGCGCGGAGCGGGTGGACGGCGAACTCGCCGCACCGGCCGGGGGTGCGCCGGCTGGCGGACCGCCCGGCGGCGTTCCGGCCGACGACGTGTCGGCCGACGACGTGCTGGCCGGGCTGTGCGCGGCGCTGGTCGAGGCCGGCGTCCGGGTGCGCGGTTTCGGGGTCGAACGGGGAACGCTGGAGGACGCCTTCGTGGCGCTGACCGGGGAGGGCTTCGATGTCGCGGGCTGAGGTCCTGGCCACCGTCGGAACGGGGCGGCGGACGCGGACGGCCGCCGGGTTCCTGGCGCTGTTCCGCAGCGAGCTGGCGCTGACCTTCCGCCGGGTGCGCACGATCGTGCTGCTGGCCATCCTGGCGGTGCTGCCGGTGCTGATCGGCACCGTGATCAAGATCGAGACGGACGGGCCGCGCGGCGGCGAGGGTCCGGCCTTCATCGCCCAGGTGACCCAGAACGGCCTGTTCCTGGTGTTCACCGCGCTGGCCGTGGCGCTCCCGGTGTTCCTGCCGATGACGGTCGGCGTGGTCGCCGGGGACGCGATCGCGGGCGAGTCGGCCGGCGGCACGCTGCGCTACCTGCTGGTCGCCCCGGCCGGGCGCACCCGGCTGCTGGCCGCCAAGTTCGCCGCGGGCCTGGCGTTCTGCGTGGCGGCCACGGTGACGGTCGCGCTGGCGGCACTCGCCACCGGGGCGGCGCTCTTCCCGCTCGGCGAGGTGACGCTGATCTCCGGCGACACCATCGGCTTCACCGAGGCGCTGGTACGGGCGGTGCTGGTGGCCTGCGTGGTGGCGGCCTCGCTGGCCGGGCTGGTGGCGATCGGGCTGTTCGTCTCCACCCTGACCGGCAGCGGCATCGCGGCGATGGCGGCCACCGTCGGCCTGGTGATCACCGTGCAGATCCTGGACAGCTTCCCGCAGCTGCACGCGATCCAGCCGTACCTGTTCACCCACCACTGGCTGAGCTTCGGGGACCTGCTGCGCGAGCCGATGTACTGGGACGGGGTCCTGAAGAACCTCGGTCTCCAGGCGGCGTACGTGGCGGTGTTCGGCTCGGCCGCGTGGTCGCGCTTCACCTCGCGGGACATCACCGCGTAGACCGCGTGGGCGCCGGCGGCCGGCGGGTGGGCGCCGGCCGGCCGACGGGCGGGTCAGCGGGTGATGATCCTCGACGGCGGGTGATGGTCCTCGACGGCGGGTGGTGGCGGGGTCAGCGGGTGGTGACGGGGGCGCCCTCGGCCTGCGCGGCCCCGGGTCCCGGCGCGGGCGCCGGTCCCGACGCCGACCCCGGCTCCGGCTCCGGCAGGCCGCGGACCGCCGCCCGGCCCAGCCGGTCCGCGCGGACCCGGCGCACCGCGTCCCAGGTGAGCACCGCCAGCGCCGCCCACACCAGGGCGAAGCCGGCCCAGCGGGCGGGCGGCATCGACTCGTGGAAGACCGCGACGCCGATCAGGAACTGGAACAGCGGCGCCAGGTACTGCAGCAGCCCCAGCATGGTCAGCGGCACCCGGACCGCCGCCGCCCCGAAGAACAGCAGCGGGACCGCGGTGATCAGCCCGCTGAGCACCAGCAGCCCCGAGTGCCCCCAGCCGAACGACCCGGCCACCGCGTGCCCGAAGGTGCCCTTGCCGGTGATCTCCAGGTAAACGAGGTAGGCGAGCGCGAAGGGGAACATGAAGGCGCTCTCCAGCGCCAGGCTCTGCACCCCGCTGAGGCCGACCGTCTTCTTCAGCAGCCCGTAGGTGGCGAAGGAGAGGGCCAGGGTCAGCGCGATCCACGGCAGCCGCCCGTACCCGACGGTCAGCACCGCCACGGCGGCCGCGCCGATGCCCACCGCCGCCCACTGCGCGGTGCGCAGCCGCTCCTTGAGCACCAGGACGCCGAAGGCGATGGTCACCAGGGGGTTGATGAAGTAGCCGAGGCTGGTCTCCACGACGTGGCCGGCGTTGACGCCCCAGATGTAGACGCCCCAGTTGACCGAGACCACGGCGGCCGCGGCCGCGGACATCACCAGCTTGCGGGGCTCGCGCAGCAGCGGGCGTATCCAGTCCCAGTGCCGCATGGCCGTCAGCAGCAGCACCATCGCGACCAGCGACCAGACCATCCGGTTGGCCAGGATGTCGTCCGCCTCGGCCGGCTCCAGCAGCGGCCAGAAGAGCGGGAACAGCCCCCAGATGCCGTACGCCGCGAATCCGTACCAGAGGCCTCTGCCGGCCTCCCCCTGGGTTGTCCCTGCCATGACGGCCTGCCCTCCGCGCGCGTGTGATCCGAGCCGACGGTAGCGGGCGGGAGGGCGAGCTGTCATCTCCGTATCCACCTTTTGGTCATGACAGGTGGGTCACGGTCCCGCAGGGCCTCCCGTCCCGGTCCGCGGGGCCGGCCGTCCGGCCCCGCGGGGCCGTTCAGACCGCCAGGGCCGCGCGCACGCTCTCGGCCAGCGGGACGGTCGGGCGGCCGATCAGCCGGGCCAGGTCGCCCGGGGTGCCGGCCAGCTCGCCGCGCGCGATGCCGGCGTCGACGTCCACCAGGATCTCGGCGAAGCCCTCCGGCAGGCCCGCGCCGATCAGCACCTCGCGGTGCTCGGCCGGGGTGACCACGCGGTGCTCCACCGGCCTGCCCGAGGCCTGCGCCAGCTCGGCGGCCAGCTCGGCGAAGCTCCAGGCGGCGTCCCCGCTGAGCTCGTACACCCGGTTCTCGTGGCCCTCGCCGAGCAGGACGGCGACCGCCGCGTCGGCGTAGTCCCGGCGCGGCGCCGAGGCGACCCGGCCGCCCTCGCCGGCGCTGCCGACCACCGCGCCGCGGGCCACCGTGCCGGCCGCGTCGCCCAGGTAGTTCTCGGTGTACCAGCCGTTGCGCAGCAGCGCGAAGGGCAGCCCGGACCCGCGGATCGCGTCCTCGGTCCCCCGGTGCTCGTCCACCAGGCGGAAGGTCGCCACCCCGGGCGCACTGGTGTACGCGAGCAGCGCGACACCGGCGGCGCGCGCCGCCTCGACCACGGCCGTGTGCTGCGGGACCCGCCGGCCGACCGCGTTCCCGGAGATCAGCAGCACCCGGTCGCCGGCGGCGAAGACCCCGGCCAGGGTCTCCGGGCGGTCGTAGTCGACCACGTGGACGGCGACCCCGCGCCCGGCGAGGTCGGCCGCCTTCTCGGCGGAACGGACGGCGACCGCGACCTCGCTCGCGGGCACCTTCGCCAGCAGGCCCTCGACGACCAGACGGCCGAGCTGTCCGGTGGCACCGGTGACGACGTACATGGGGTTGCTCCCTCGGTTGTCCCTCGTTGACTTCGACACTCACCCTAGGGAGTGCACTCTCTTTCGGTAAGTACGCACTTTGAAGTACGGTACTGGCATGGAGGTAATGACCAAGGAGTTCCCGCCGGCGGACGTGCTCGACCGGATGTGCCCGTCCCGGGGCGTGCTGGAGCACGTCACCAGCCGCTGGGGCGTACTGGTGCTGATGGCGCTGAGCGAGCGCGGCTACCGCTTCAGCGAGCTGCGCCGCCGCGTCTCCGGCGTGAGCGAGAAGATGCTCGCCCAGACCCTGCAGACCCTGGAGCGCGACGGCTTCGTCCTGCGCGAGGCCCATCCGGTGATCCCGCCGCGCGTCGACTACAGCCTGACCGCCCTCGGCGAGGAGGCCGCCGGGCTGGTCGCCGCGCTCGCCCACTGGACGGAGCACCGCGTGCCGGCCGTCCTGGAGGCCCGCGTCGAGTACGACAACCGCGAGCGCTGAGGCGGCCGTTCAGCCCGCGGGGCGCGGTGGACCCGGCGGGCCCGGTGGACCCGCGGCCCCGGGCTCAGCGGGCGGTGCGGTCGATGAGCGCGGCGAGCCCGTCCAGGACCCGGGCGAGGCCGAAGTCGTACGCGTGATCCGGGCTGTACGCCCCGCCGTGGGCCGCGCCGGCGGCCGCGCCCACCCGGGCCGCGGTGGGGTGACGCTCGGCGTCGAAGACCCGGGCCAGCAGGGGGGCGTTGGCCGCCCACCACCGCTCGTCGCTCATCGCGCTGTCCTGTTCGGCGGCCCGCTCGTCGGCGGCCACCCGGGCACAGGTCTGCACGAACCCGAGCAGGTGGGTGAGCGCCGCGTCCAGTTCGACGTCCGGCAGGCCGGTGCCCTCCAGGGCGCGCAGCTCGTACTCGTACTTGGCCATCAGGCCCGGCCCCAGCGGCGGGCGGCTGGTGGAGACCTCGGCCACCCACGGGTGCGCCCGGTACAGCGCGCGGTTGTCCTCGGCCACGGCCGTCACCCGGGCCCGCCAGCCGTCGTCGGCGGGGGTGGCGCGGGTCATCCGGGCGTAGACGGTGTCGAGCATCAGGTCGAGCAGTTCGGCCTTGCCGGGCACGTAGGTGTACAGCGCCATCGGGGAGAGCCCGAGCTCCTGGGCGATCCGGCGCATGGTGACGGCCTCCACGCCCTCGGCGTCGGCGACCGCGACGGCGGCGGCGGCGATCTCCTCGGTCGACCGCGCCTGCCGGGGGCCGCGCCGGCCCGGCCGCTCCTGCGCCGTGACCCCCCAGAGGAGGGCGAGGGTCCGCGCGGGATCGCCTGCGCTGCTGCGGTCGGTGGCCATGCGCCGATCCTTTCACGGCCCGCCCGGCGGCCACCCGGTACCGTCACGCCATGACCGCCGCCCCCGAGTCCGAGCCGCTGCCCGGCCTGCCCGAGCCGGTGGCGGTGCTGCGCGCCCGCGTCACCTGCCGCCGCTGCCACCGCCCGCTGCACGACCCGGAGTCCCGCATCCTGCGGCTGGGGCCGGAGTGCCGGGACCCGGCCGAGCGCGTCCCCCGCCACGAGGTCCCCCAGGAGCCGATCCCCGGCGTCGACGGCGGCCCCGGCCGCTGAGCCGGGGCCGCCGGACGAGGTGGTGGCGGCCCGTCAGAGCGCGGCGGCGACGGCCGCCGCGACGAACACCACCTGCATCGCCGTCCGGGCGGGGAGGGCCGTCACCGGCCGGCCGCCCAGGGTCAGGCCACGGCGGGCGGCGGAGACGTTGGCCGGGAACATCGCGAGCATCAGCAGCGCCAGCCCGGCCGCCGCGAAGGGCGCCAGCGGCGGCACCAGCAGTCCGGCGGCACCGGCCAGCTCCAGCACGCCGGTGAGGGTGACCAGCAGCGCGGGGCGCGGCAGCGCGGCCGGGATCATGGCGACGAAGTCCCGCCGCCAGCTCGGCACGAAGTGCGGCACCCCGGTGAACACGAACATCAGGGCGAGGCCGCCGCGCAGGGCGGGCTGCCAGGCCTCGAGGGCGTCCACCCCCGCGAACCCGAGCGCCCGGAGCGCGACGGAACCAGCGAACAGCGCGATGAGCGGGATCATCCCGTTCCCCCCAGTGGTGTCACCGATGAATCTTGTCATCGGCAAGATTGGGGGGAGCGCCTCCATCTTGTCAACGTCAAGATAGGATCGGACCCGCAAGCGCCCGACCCCCGGAGGTGAGCAAGATCAGTCAGCCGACGTACCATCACGGCAACCTGCGTCGCGCCGTCATCGACGCCGCCCTCGACGCGATCGGCGAGTCCGGCCCGACCGGCTGGAGCCTGCGCGAACTCGCCCGCCGCGCCGGGGTCTCGCACGCCGCCCCCGCCCACCACTTCGGCGACAAGGCGGGCCTGCTGACGGCGGTGGCCGCCGAGGGCTTCGAACTGTTCGCCGCGAGCCTGGAACGGGCCGCCCCCGACGGCCTGGAGTCGGGCGTGGCGTACGTGCGGTTCGCGATCGACCACCGGGCCCACTTCGAGGTGATGTTCCGGCCGGAGCTCTACCGCGCGGACGACCCCGCGGTGGCCTCGGCCCGCGATCGCGCCGGCCGGGTCCTCACGGCCACCGCCGGCGGCTTCGCCCCGGACCCGGCCCGCAGCCGGGCGACCACCATCGCCGCCTGGTCGCTGGTCCACGGCTTCGCGAGCCTGTGGCTGAGCGGCGCCCTGGCCGAGAGCGCGGACGCCGACCCCGAGGAGCTCGCCCGGGAGGTCCTGCGACTCGTCTTCGGCGGCCGCTGACCCTCCGGCGGATCCGGGACCGGTGCCGGTGTCGGTGGCGGTGGCGGTGGCGGTGCCATTAATGCCGGGGCCGGGGAGGACACCGCTCCCCCGCCGGGGGGAGCCGCCGCCGGACGGCTCCACCGGACGGACGGCGGGGGCCCGTCCGCCGGACCGACGCCACCGCGTGCCCGGAACGGAAGCATCGTCGGTATGACGAACACCACCGGCCGCGCCCCCGGGGACCACGCCGCCGACCCCGGCGACACCGCCGACCCGACGCCCCCGCCCCCGCGCTGGGCGGTCAGGGCCGCCCACGCCGCCGCCCTGGTGACCCTGCCCTCCGGGCTGTGGCGGCTGCTGCTGGCCGCCGGGTACACCGCCGGCTACACCGAGGCCGGGTACCGGGAGCTGGACCCGCAGGGCTGGGGCGCGCTCTACGTGGTCGGGCTGAGCCTGGCCATCGAGCTGACGGGCCTGGCCACGCTGGCCCTGGTCCGCCCGTGGGGCGAGGTGCTGCCCGCCCGGCTCCCGCTGGTCGGCGGCCGGCGCCCCGACCCCCGGACGGTGACCCGGGTGGCCTGGCTCGCCACGGTCGTCCTCGTGGTGACCTGCCTGCCGTTCGCCGCCTGGTGGGCGCTGCCGCACCCGCAGATGACCTCGCTCGGGAGCCTGCTGGTCGGCCTCCTCTACCTGCCGCTGGCCGCCGTCGGCCCGCTGGCCGGGGCGGTCACCTACGCCTACCAGCGCCGGCACCGCCGGGCCTGACGCCCGGGCGGCGACCACCCGCGCGCCGCACGGTTCCCCCCACAGGGGGAGGCGGATCGGCGGCGCGGACGATGGGGCCGGCCCCGGTGGCGCGGGATCGTCGGAGCACCGCCCGGCGTACGCGCGACCCGCCACGCGCCGGGCCCGACAGCCGTGGACGAGGAGCACCCGATGAAGGCCGGACGGAACGCCGCCAGCACCACCACCGCGACCACCGCCCCGCGCTGGGCCGTGGTGGCCGCCTGGCTGACGGTGTGCTGCACGATCCCGTCCTGCCTCTGGCGGCTGGCGCTGGCCGCCGGGGTGGACGTCGGCTTCACCGGCTCGCTGCGCGAGCTGTACCGAGGCCTCGACATCCTGGCGTACGTCCTGGTGCTGTCGGTCGGTTCGGAGCTGGCCGCGAGCCTGACGCTCGGCCTGGTGCGCCCGTGGGGCGAGCGGCTGCCGGCCTGGGTGCCCCGGCTGGGCGGCCGCCGCGTCCCGCCGATGGCGGCGGTCATCCCCGCGGTGGCGGGCGCGTTCGCGGTGACGGCCCTCTGCGCGGCCCTGACCCTCGCGCCCGGCGGCCCGCTCGCCAACCCGGAGTTCCCGCAGGGCACGGCCCGCGTGGTGATGGGTCTCTGCTACGCCCCGATGCTGGCCTGGGGCCCGCTGCTGCTGGCCGTCACGCTCTCGTACGCCCGTCGCCGCCGCGGCGAGCACCGACCCGCTCCGACCGCGGCACTCGCCTGACGCCCGCCCGGATGGCCGGAACCGCATGGGAATCCGGCCGGAAAGGGCCCCGGCCGCTATCTCCGTACAGTGTACACTGTACTGCGTACGGGATAATCGCCGACGAAGGGCAGTGCTTTGACCCTGAGCACCACCGAGTTCGACCGCCAGCTCTCCCGTCTCGTGGAGCTCGGCTACCCCGACCTGGCCGGGCTCACCGAGGACGCCTTCCGCGAGCTCTGCGACCCGCTCCGTGAGCAGGTCGCCGACCTGCCGTGGGAGCCCGACGAGGGCCGCGCCCCGTTCCTCCTGGTCGCCACCCGGGCCCTGGTTCCCATCGAGCGGACCGTCCCGCTCACCACCCTCACCGGCCGGGCCAAGCCCGGCGTCATCGACCGCAGCTTCGCGGACGGCGACCTCGAACGTTTCCTCCCCGTCCCCGAGGTGGCGCTGCCCGACTCCCCGGCCTACCTCCTCCTGGACGCCGACCGGGGCGAGGAGTTCTGCGGCGCCGCGCCACGGGACGCGATGGCCACGATCGCCGAGCGCGGGCGCACCCCGCTCACCATCGAGGAGGGACTGGCCTTCGTGACACTGCATCCGCAGGCACTGGCCAGGAACAAGTGCTTCTCGCTCGGCGCCTCCCGCTGCGGCGACCGCCGGGTGCCGGCCACCTGGATCAGCCAGGGCGCCCCCAAGCTCGGCTGGTGCTGGGAGGGCAACCCGCACACCTGGCTGGGCATGGCCTCCGCCGCCGGCCGCACCGGCGCCTGACACCGGCCGCCGCACCACCGCGCCGCCGCGCCGCCGCATCACCGTGCCGCCGCACCGGCGCACACCGAGAACGGGCGGGTGCCCCCGCACCCGGGGGCACCCGCCCGTTCGGCCGTCGGGCCCGTCCGGGCGGCTACTCGACCGTCCAGGTGTCGTTGCCCGCCAGCAGCGCGGCGAGGTCGCCCGTCCCGTGCCGCTCCACCGCCGTCTCCAACTGGCCGGCCATCAGCTCGTCGTACACCGGGCGCCGCACGCTGCGCAGCACCCCGATCGGGGTGTGGTGCAGGGTGTCGGCGTCGGCGATCCGGGAGAGCGCGAAGGCCCCGGCCGGGCCTGCGGCGTGGGCGTCGTGGACCAGGACGGCGTCCTCGTTCTCGGCGGTCACCCCGGCCACGTACAGCTCACCGGTGTCGGCGGAGCGGAAGACGCCCTGGCCGCCGTCGGCGCCGAAGCGGATCGGCCGGCCGTGCTCCAGCCGGATCAGCGCCTCGTCCCGGGTGCCCGGCTCCTTGAGCACCTCGAAGGCGCCGTCGTTGAAGATGTTGCAGTTCTGGTAGATCTCCACCAGCGCCGTGCCCTCGTGCTCGGCCGCCGCCCGCAGCACCGACTGCAGGTGCTGGCGGTCGGAGTCGATGGTCCGGGCGACGAAGGTGGCCTCGGCGCCGAGGGCCAGCGAGAGCGGGTTGAACGGGGCGTCGAGCGAGCCCATCGGGGTGGACTTGGTGATCTTCCCGACCTCGCTGGTCGGCGAGTACTGGCCCTTGGTGAGGCCGTAGATACGGTTGTTGAACAAGAGGATCTTCAGATTCACGTTCCGCCGTAGCGCGTGGATCAGGTGGTTGCCGCCGATGGACAGCGCGTCGCCGTCCCCGGTCACCACCCAGACCGAGAGGTCCTGCCGCGAGGAGGCCAGACCGGTCGCGATCGCCGGCGCCCGGCCGTGGATCGAGTGCACCCCGTAGGTGTTCATGTAGTAAGGGAAGCGCGAGGAGCAGCCGATGCCGGAGACGAACACGGTGTTCTCCCGCCGGATCCCCAGCTCCGGCATGAACGACTGCACCGCGGCCAGGATCGCGTAGTCACCGCATCCGGGGCACCAGCGCACCTCCTGGTCCGTCTTGAAGTCCTTGGCACTCTGTTGGGCCTCGGCCTTCGGCACCAGCCGCAGGGAGGGGTACTGCTCGCTCATCGGGGGTCCTCCTCGCTCGCCGCCTCGCCCAGGTTCCCGATCGCCGCGCCCAGCACGTCCGCCAACTGGGCCGCCTTGAAGGGGAGTCCGCGCACCTGGTTGTACGACTGCGCGTCCACCAGGTACTTGGCGCGCAGCAGCAGGGCCAGCTGCCCGAGGTTCATCTCGGGGACGATCACCTTGTCGTAACTCCTCAGCACCGCGCCGAGGTTGGCCGGGAACGGGTTGAGGTGGCGCAGGTGCGCCTGGGCGACCCGCCCGCCGTCCGCGCGCACCCGGCGCACCGCCGCCGTGATCGGCCCGTACGTCGAGCCCCAGCCCAGCACCAGCAGCCGGGCGTCGCCGCTCGGGTCGTCGACCTCCAGCGGCGGGACGGCGACGCCGTCCACCTTGGCCTGGCGGGTGCGCACCATGAAGTCGTGGTTGGCCGGGTCGTAGGAGATGTTGCCGGTGCCGTCCTGCTTCTCGATGCCGCCGATCCGGTGTTCGAGGCCGGGCGTGCCGGGCACCGCCCAGGGGCGGGCCAGGGTCTGCGGATCGCGCTGGTACGGCCAGAAGGCGCCGTCCTCGCGGTTCGGCCCGGTCGCGAAGTCCGGGGCGATCTCGGGCAGTTCGTCGACCTCGGGGATCCGCCAGGGCTCCGAGCCGTTGGCCAGGTAGCCGTCCGAGAGCAGGAAGACCGGGGTGCGGTAGGTGACCGCGATCCGGGCCGCCTCCAGGGCCGCGTCGAAGCAGTCGGCCGGGGTGGCCGGGGCGACGATCGGCACCGGGGCCTCGCCGTTGCGTCCGAACATGGCCTGCAGCAGGTCGGCCTGCTCGGTCTTGGTCGGCAGACCGGTGGACGGCCCGCCGCGCTGGATGTCGACCACCAGCAGCGGCAGCTCCAGCGAGACCGCCAGACCGATGGTCTCGCTCTTGAGGGCGATGCCCGGGCCGGAGGTGGTGGTCACCCCGAGCGCGCCGCCGAAGGCCGCGCCCAGGGCCGCGCCGATGCCGGCGATCTCGTCCTCGGCCTGGAAGGTGCGCACGCCGAAGTTCTTGTGCTTGCTCAGCTCGTGCAGGATGTCGGAGGCCGGGGTGATCGGGTACGAGCCGAGGTAGAGCGGCAGTCCGGAGCGCCGGGCGGCGGCGATCAGACCGTAGGACAGCGCCAGGTTGCCGGAGATGTTGCGGTAGCGGCCGGCCGGCAGCCGGGCCGGCGGCACCTCGTAGGAGACGGCGAAGGACTCGGTGGTCTCGCCGAAGTTCCAGCCCGCCCGGAAGGCGCTGATGTTCGCCTCGGCGATCAGCGGCTTCTTGGCGAACTTGCTGCGCAGGAAGGACTCGGTGCCGTGGGTCGGCCGGTGGTACATCCAGGAGAGCAGGCCCAGGGCGAACATGTTCTTCGCCCGCTCGGCGTCCTTGCGCGCCAGCCCGCTGTCCTTCAGCGCCTCCAGGGTCAGCGAGGTCAGCGGCACCTTGTGCAGGTGGTACGCCTCCAGCGAGCCGTCCGCGAGCGGGTCGGCCCCGTAGCCGACCTTGGCCAGCGCGCGCTTGGTGAACTCGTCGGTGTTGACGATGATCTCCGCGCCGCGCGGCAGGTCGGGCAGGTTGGCCTTGAGGGCCGCCGGGTTCATCGCCACCAGGACGTTGGGCGCGTCACCGGGAGTGAGGATGTCGTGGTCGGCGAAGTGCAGCTGGAAGGACGACACGCCCGGCAGGGTCCCGGCGGGGGCCCGGATCTCGGCCGGGAAGTTGGGCAGGGTGGAGAGGTCGTTGCCGAAGGAAGCCGTCTCCGAGGTGAACCGGTCGCCGGTGAGCTGCATCCCGTCGCCGGAGTCGCCGGCGAACCTGATGATCACCCGGTCCAGTCTGCGGATCGGCTTGGCACGCCTGGGCTGCGGCCCTCCCGGAGCGGGCGGACCACTGGGGCCCTTGCCCTCGCCCGGGCCGTCCACTGCCTCTGACTGATCGACCTGACTGGTCACTGCCGCGGACCTCCTCGTGGGCATCAGCCGCGGGCGTGAGCCGTGTGCCCCGTCCGCCTGGTGCACCTCTCGCATCCTATGCGGGTGGGGATTGCCTTGGACGGAACTCCCGCATGCGGCGGGAAATGGCCGCCGTACATCGACGACAACAACGCCGGGTGGCTGGTTCATACCACCCGGGGGCGGTCCGCCGAGGGTCCGGCGACGGTCCGCCGAGGGTCCGGCGGGCGTCCGGCGGCGGTCCGGAACGGCTCCGGCGGGGGCCGACGCGAGGCCGGCGCAGGGCCCGGCAAGGGTTCCGGCGGGCGGCCGGGCTCCCGGGGCCGACGGACGGCCGCGGGACCCCTGCCGGGTCCGGGCGGGCGGGCCCGTCAGGAGTTCAGGTAGGTGAGTACCGCCAGCACCCGGCGGTGGTCCTCCGGGCTCTGCGCGAGGCCCAGCTTCTGGAAGATGTTGCTGACGTGCTTCTCCACGGCGCCGTCCGAGACCACCAGCTGCTTGGCCACCGCCGTGTTGGTGCGGCCCTCGGCCATCAGCCCCAGCACCTCGCGCTCGCGCGGGGTCAGGCCCGCCAGGACGTCGCCCTTGCGGCTGCGGCTGAGCAGCTGCTGCACCACCTCGGGGTCCAGCGCGGTACCGCCCTCGGCCACCCGGACCACCGCGTCGACGAACTCGCGCACCTCGGCGACCCGGTCCTTCAGCAGGTAGCCGACGCCCCGGGTGGAACCGGCCAGCAGCTCGGCGGCGTAGCGCTCCTCCACGAACTGCGACAGCACCAGCACGCCCAGCCGCGGGTGGCGGCCACGGAGGGTGACGCAAGCGCGCAGGCCCTCGTCGGTGTGGGTCGGAGGCATCCGCACGTCGGACACCACCACGTCCGGCAGGGCGTCGGCGGCGGCCAGCTCGTCGATGGTCCTCAGCAGGGCGTCGCCGTCCGCGACGCCGGCCACGACCTCCAGACCGCGGTCGGTCAGCAGCCTGGTCAGGCCCTCCCGCAGGAGTACGGAGTCCTCGGCGATGACGACGCGAAGCATGGCGGCCTTCCAGGTGGTCGGACTGACGGGTGCCAGTCTTCCCTATCGGCAGGGCGCCCCGACGGGGTTTTCCCGGCCCCGGGCCGCCCTCGTCCGGATCACGGCGCCACGGCCCCGGACAGCACCGCCGCGCTCACGGAACGTGCTCGCCGTGGCCCCGGACCGTACCCGCCGGTGGCCGCGGGGCGCCGGGCGCGGGGACCGCGGCGCGTCCGATCGCACCGCCACCGGGTGCACCCGGGCCGGACGTACCGCGACCGGTCACATGGTGCGGATGGCCACCGCGTCGCACAGCCCCTGCAGGGCGGCCTTCGCCGGGCAGTCCGGCAGCGGCTCCAGCAGCGCGCGGGCCTCCTCGGCGTGCCGCAGGGTCTCCCGGCGGGCCCGCTCCAGCGCCGGGTGGCGGCGCAGCAGTCGCAGCGCCTCGGCGTGCAGCTCGTCGTCGGCCAGGTCCAGGGTGAGCAGCTCGCGCAGCCGCAGGTCGGCCGGGTCGGACTCGTCCACCGGCATCTGGGTCAGCAGCAGGATCGGCAGGGTGGGCACGCCCTCGCGCAGGTCGGTGCCGGGGGTCTTGCCGGACTCGTGGCTGTCGCTGGCGATGTCCAGCACGTCGTCGGCCAGTTGGAAGGCGGTGCCCATCCGCTCGCCGTACTCGGTGAGGATGTCGATGACCCACTGCTCGGCGCCGGCCATCTGGGCGCCGAGGCGGCCGGAGACGGCGATCAGCGAGCCGGTCTTGCCGGCGATGACGTCCAGGTAGTGGCGCAGCGGGTCGTCGTCCGGGCCGGGGCCGGCGGTCTCCAGGATCTGACCGGTGACCAGCCGCTCGAAGGCGTCGGCCTGGAGGCGGACCGCGTCCGGGCCGAGGGCGGAGAGCACCTGCGAGGCGCGGGAGAACAGGAAGTCGCCGGTGAGGATGGCGACCGAGTTGTCCCAGCGGGAGTTGGCGCTGGGGGCGCCGCGCCGCACGGGTGCCTCGTCCATCACGTCGTCGTGGTAGAGCGTCGCGAGGTGGGTGAGCTCCACGACCACGGCGGCCGGCACCACGCCGGGCGCGTACGGGTCGCCGAACTGGGCGGCGAGCATCACCAGCAGCGGGCGGAAGCGCTTGCCGCCCGCCTCGATCAGGTGACTGGCGGTGACGGTGATGAACGGGACGTCACTCTTGACGGCCTCGATGAGCGCGGTCTCCACCGCGTCCATCCCGGCCTGGACATCGCGGGTCAGATCGCGGTCCTGCACGCTGAGCCCGAAGGGTCCCACGACGGTCACGAAGACCACTCCTCTGCCCTGGTCGATCTGGCGGTCTGGTCCCTTGGTGCCGCCGCTGGCCTTACAGGCAGGGTATCCGGTCGTGAGTGGATCACTGCACGGGCGTGCGGATCCTGTCATGATCGGGCCCTATTCGCTGGTCAGCAAGGGTGCGGATACGGCGCGTCCGGGCCGCGCCGGTAAGGGCGCGACCCGGACGGACGGTGCCTCAGCGAACGAACAGCGAGGCCTCGGACGCGAGGTCCAGGAAGTACTGGGGCAGCAGCCCCAGGGCGAGGGTGACCAGCACGCCGAGGCCGATCGCGGTGGCCGTGAAGACGCTCGGGATGGCCACGGTCGGACCGCCGGGCCGCGGGTCGGAGAAGAACATCAGCACGATGACGCGGATGTAGAAGAACGCCGCCACCGCCGAGCTGAGCACGCCCACGATCACCAGCGGGGTGGCCCCGCCGGCCGCCGCGGCCTGGAAGACCGCGAACTTGCCGGTGAAGCCCGAGGTCAGCGGGATCCCGGCGAAGGCCAGCAGGAACAGCGCGAAGACCGCCGCGACCAGCGGCGAACGCCGGCCGAGCCCGGCCCAGCTGGAGAGGTGGGTGGCCTCGCCCTTGGAGTCGCGCACCAGGGTGACGACCGCGAAGGCGCCGAGCGTCACGAAGGAGTACGCCAGCAGGTAGAAGAGCACCGAGCTCAGGCCCTGCTTGTTGGTGGCGATGACGCCGGTCAGGATGAAGCCGGCGTGCGCGATCGAGGAGTAGGCGAGCAGGCGCTTCACGTCCTGCTGGGTGACGGCCAGGACCGCGCCGACCACCATGGTGAGGATCGCCACGCCCCACATGACCGGCCGCCAGTCCAGCCGCAGGCCGGGGAAGGCGACGTAGAACAGCCGCAGCAGCGCGCCGAACGCGGCGACCTTGGTGGCCGCCGCCATGAAGCCGGTGACCGGGGTCGGGGCGCCCTGGTAGACGTCCGGGGTCCAGGAGTGGAACGGCACCGCGCCGACCTTGAAGAGCAGGCCGACCGAGAGCATGGCCAGGCCCACCAGCAGCAGGGCGTCGTTCTGGGTGGTGGACAGCAGCGCCGCGGTGGCCGGCGCCCGCCCGGAGATGACGTCCGCGATGTGGCCGAGCCGCACGCCGCCCGCGTAGCCGTACAGCAGGGCGGTGCCGAACAGGAAGAACGCCGAGGCGAAGGCGCCGAGCAGGAAGTACTTGACCGCCGCCTCCTGGGAGAGCAGCCGGCGGCGCCGGGCCAGCGCGCAGAGCAGGTACAGCGGGAGGGAGAGGACCTCCAGCGCCACGAACATCGTCAGCAGGTCGTTGGCGGCGGGGAAGAGCAGCATGCCGCCGATCGCGAACATGGTGAGCGGGAAGACCTCGCTGGTGGTGAGGCCGGCCCGGACCGCGGCCCGCTCGTGCTCGCCGCCGGGGGTGGCGGCGGCCTGGGCGGTGAAGGTGTCGGCGGGCTCCCCGCCGGCCTTCGGCTCCAGCCGGCGCTCGGCGTAGGTGAACACCGCGACGATCCCGACCAGCAGGATCACGCCCTGCAGGAAGAGGGCGGGGCCGTCGAGCGCGACCGCGCCCTCCGCGAGCAGGTCGACCTTCTCGGAGCCGTACCCCTGGGCGGCGAGCACCACCACGGCGGTGAACGCGCCGCCGAGGCCGAGCAGGGCGAGCGCGACCTGGGCCGGGTGCCGGTACCGGCGGGGCAGGAAGGCCTCCAGCAGGATGCCGACCACGGCGGCGCCGAACACCACCAGCATCGGGGAGAGCAGGCCGTACTCGATGTGCGGCGCCGGGATGCTGGGGCTGTTGCCGCCGGCGGCGGCGAGCCATCCGGTGGTGCTCACTTGTGATCACCTCCTGAGGTGGCGGCGACCGGGTGGGCCGGCGCCGGGTCGGTCTCGTGGACCTGTGAGAGGGTCCGGTCCACCGAGGGGTTGACGATGTCGGTGAGCGGCTTCGGGTAGACCCCGAGCAGCACGGTCAGCGCCACCAGCGGTGCCACCACCGCGAGTTCGCGGACCTTCAGGTCGGGCATGGACCGCACGCCCTCCCGGACCGGGCCGGTCATGGTGCGCTGGTACAGCAGCAGGGCGTACAGCGCGGCGAGCACGATGCCGAAGGTGGCGACGATGCCCAGGGCCGGGTACCGGGTGAAGGTGCCCACCAGGACCAGGAACTCGCTGACGAAGGGGGCGAGCCCCGGCAGCGACAGGGTGGCCAGACCGCCGATCAGGAACGTCCCGGCGAGCACCGGGGCGACCTTCTGCACACCGCCGTAGTCCGCGATCAGGCGCGAGCCGCGACGGGAGATCAGGAAGCCCGCGACCAGCATCCACGCGGCGGTGGAGATGCCGTGGTTGACCATGTAGAGGGTGGCGCCGCTCTGGCCCTGGCTGGTCATCGCGAAGATGCCCATGATGATGAAGCCGAAGTGCGAGATCGAGGCGTACGCGACCAGCCGCTTGATGTCCTTCTGCCCGACCGCGACCAGCGCTCCGTAGAGGATCCCGATCACCGAGAGCACCAGGATCGCCGGGGCGAAGGTCTTGGAGGCGTCCGGGAAGAGCCCGAGGCAGAAGCGGAGCATCGCGAAGGTGCCGACCTTGTCGACCACCGCGGTGATCAGCACGGCCGTCCCGGCGGTGGCCTCGCCCATCGCGTTGGGCAGCCAGGTGTGCAGCGGCCAGAGCGGGGCCTTGACCGCGAAGGCGAAGAAGAAGCCCAGGAAGAGCGCCTTCTCGGCGGTGCCGCTGAGCTCCAGCTTCCCGCTCTGCACCGCGGAGGTCAGGGTCTGCAGGTCGAAGGTGCCGACCCCCTGCTCCTGCCCGATGACGTACAGCCCGATCACCGCGGCCAGCATGATCAGGCCGCCGAGCAGGTTGTAGAGCAGGAACTTGACCGCCGCGTAGCTGCGCTGACGCCCCGAATCGGGGCCGCCGGCCCGGTCGCCGAAGCCGCCGATCAGGAAGTACAGCGGGATCAGCATGGCTTCGAAGAAGACGTAGAAGAGGAAGACGTCGGTGGCGTAGAAGGAGACGATCACCATCGCCTCCAGCGCCAGGATCAGGGCGAAGAAGCCCTGGGTGCGGCGCTTGCTCTCGAAGCTCCCCTCCGGCGCGGCGACGGCCGGGTCGGCGTCGTGCCAGGAGGCGAGCATGACCACCGGCACCAGCACGGCGGTGAGCAGCGCCAGCACCGCGCCGATGCCGTCCACGCCGAGCGAGAAGGTGATCCCGAAGGAGCGGATCCAGCTGTAGGACTCGGTCAGCTGGTAGCGCGCGGCTCCGGGGCCGGTGTCGAAGCGGGCGGTGACCACGGCGGCGAGCACCAGGGTGAGCGCCGAGACGGCCAGGGCGACGGTCTTGGTGGTACGCCGCCGCGCCTCGCTGGACCCGGCGGGCAGCGCGGCGGTCAGCACCGCGCCGGCCGCCGGGACGGCGCAGGTGGCGGTCAGCAGGTAGCTCACGACCGCCTCCCCGGGGAGGACATGGACCTGATCATCAGACGGACCTCATCAGGAGAGTCGTGGCGACCAGCACCAGCGTGCCGCCGAACATGGAGAGCGCGTACGTCCGCACGTAGCCGTTCTGGATGTGGCGCAGGCGGCCGGAGATGCCGCCGATCATCGCGGCCAGACCGTTGACGAAGCCGTCCAGGCCCTTGCTGTCGAAGTAGACCAGCGCGGCGGTGAGCGCCGAGCCGGGACGGACCAGGGCCGCGTGGTTGAAGTCGTCCTGCAGCAGGTCGCGGCGGGCGGCCCGGGTGAGCGGGGAGCCCACCGGGGGCACCACGGGGACGGCGGAGCGCCCGTACATCAGGTACGCCACGGCCACGCCGGCCGCCATGCAGACGGTGGCCAGCACGGTGACGGTGATCTCGGAGAGCGGGGAGTGCCCGTGCGCGTACCCGGTGACCGGCTCCAGCCAGTCCACGAAGGAGTCGTCGAGGACGAACAGGCCGCCCGCGAAGACCGAGCCGAAGGCCAGCACGATCATCGGGACGGTCATGCTCCGGGGCGACTCGTGCGGGTGCGGGTCGTTGCCCTGCTCGTCCGGCTGCCAGCGGCGCTCGCCGAAGAAGGTCAGGATCATCACCCGGGTCATGTAGAACGCGGTGACGGCGGCGCCGACCAGGGTGCAGAGACCGAGGATCCAGCCCTCGGTGCCGCCCTTGGCGAAGGCCGCCTCGATGATCTTGTCCTTGGAGAAGAAGCCGGACAGCCCCGGGAAGCCGATGATGGCCAGGTAGGCGAGACCGAAGGTGACGAAGGTGACCGGCATGTACTTGCGCAGGCCGCCGTAGTGACGCATGTTCACCTCGTCGTTCATGCCGTGCATGACCGAACCGGCGCCGAGGAAGAGCCCGGCCTTGAAGAAGCCGTGGGTCACCAGGTGCATGATCGCGAAGGCGTAGCCGATCGGGCCGAGACCGGCCGCCAGGATCATGTAGCCGATCTGCGACATGGTCGAGCCGGCCAGCGCCTTCTTGATGTCGTCCTTGGCACAACCGACGATCGCACCGAAGAGCAGCGTGACCGCGCCGACCACCACCACGGCGGTCTGGGCGTCCGGCGCCAGGTTGAAGATCGCACCGGAGCGGGTGATCAGGTAGACGCCGGCGGTCACCATGGTGGCCGCGTGGATCAGCGCGGAGACCGGGGTCGGGCCCTCCATCGCGTCCCCGAGCCAGGACTGCAGCGGGACCTGGGCGGACTTGCCGCAGGCCGCCAGCAGCAGCATCAGCCCGATCGCGGTCAGCTTGCCCTCGCTCGCCTGGGGCGCCGTGGCGAAGACCGGCCCGAACGCGAAGGAGCCGAACTCCACGAACATCAGCATGATCGCGATGGACAGGCCCATGTCGCCGACGCGGTTGACGATGAACGCCTTCTTGGCGGCCACCGCGGCGCTCGGCTTGTGCTGCCAGAAGCCGATGAGCAGGTACGAGGCCAGGCCCACGCCCTCCCAGCCGACGTACAGCAGCAGGTAGTTGTCCGCGATCACCAGCAGCAGCATCGCCGCCAGGAACAGGTTGAGGTAGGCGAAGAAGCGGCGCCGGCGCTCGTCGTGCGCCATGTAGCCCATCGAGTACAGGTGGATCAGGCTGCCGACACCGGTGATCAGCAGGACGAAGGTGATGGAGAGCTGGTCGATCCGGAAGGCCACGTCCGCCTGGAATCCGTTGACCGGGATCCAGGTGTACAGGTGCTCCGTGATGGTGCGCCGATCGGCCTCGCGGCCCAGCAGGTCCGAGAACAGGGCGAGCCCGAAACCGAAGGAGAGCGCCGCCAGCGCGGTGGCCAGCCAGTGGCCGAACCGGTCCAGCGCGCGGCCACCGAGCAGCAGCAGGGCGGCACCGGCCAACGGGGCCGCCACGAGCAGCGGAATGAGAGAGTTCACCGAGGGCCCTCCGCCTACAGCTTCATCAGGTTGCTGTCGTCGACCGAAGCGGAGTGCCTGGTCCGGAAGATGGACACGATGATGGCGAGGCCGACCACGACCTCGGCCGCCGCGACCACCATGGTGAAGAACGCGATGATCTGCCCGTCCAGGTTGCCGTGCAGCCGGGAGAAGGTGACCAGGGCCAGGTTCGAGGCGTTGAGCATCAGCTCGACGCACATGAACAGCACGATCGCGTTGCGCCGGATCAGCACACCGGCGGCGCCGATGGTGAACAACAGGGCGGAGAGGTAGAGGTAGTTGACCGGATTCACTCCGCACCTTCCTCGTGGTTGGGTACGGGTTCCAGGGCCTTGCGCCCGGCCGGCTCGCGCGGCCCCGCCACCGGCGGCCGCTCGGACGGCGGGCGGCCCAGCCAGTCGGCGGTGCTGGCCTCCAGCTCGGCCATCCGCTGCAGCATCTCCTGGCTGACGTCGCGGATCTGGCCCCGCTCGCGCAGGGTCCCCATGACGGAGTCCTCGGCGACGGTGCCGTCCGGCAGCAGGCCCGGGATGTCCACCGCGTTGTGCCGGGCGTACACGCCGGGGGCGGGCATCGGCGGCACCTGCAGGTTGTCCTTGACCCGCTGGGCGGCCAGCTCGCGCTGGGTCTTCGGGGCCGTCACGTGCTCGCGGTGGGTCAGCACCATGGCGCCGATCGCCGCGGTGATCAGCAGCGCGCCGGTGACCTCGAAGGCCCAGACGTACCGGGTGAAGATCAGCCGGGCCAGGCCCTGCACATTGCCCTCGGCGTTGGCCTCGGCGAGACCGGTGAAGGTGTCCAGCCCGGCGTTGGCGATGCCGGCGATCAGCAGGACGCCGAAGCCCAGCCCGCAGAGCACCGCGGCGAACCGCTGCCCCTTCAGCTGCTCCTTCAGCGAGTCGGCGCTGGTCACGCCGACCAGCATCACCACGAACAGGAAGAGCATCATGATCGCGCCGGTGTAGACAACGATCTGCACCACACCCAGGAAGACCGCGCCCTGGGCCATGTAACAGACCGCCAGCGCCAGCATGGTGGCGGCCAGGCAGAGCGCGCTGTGCACCGCCTTGCGCATCAGCAGCATGCCCAGCGCGCCGCCCACGGCGATCACCGCCAGCACCCAGAACTGCACGGCCTCCCCGGTGGAGGTCATGGACTCGGGGTTCACGGGTGCACCTCCTTCTCCCGCTCGGTGCGCTCCTGCCGCTCGGTGCCCGGCGCCGCCTGGGTGATCTCGCCCCGGTAGTAGGCGCCCTCGTCGGCACCCGGGAAGATCGCGTGCGGCGTGTCGACCATGCCCTCGGACAGGCCCACCAGGAGCTGCTCCTTGGTGAAGATGAGGTCCTTGCGCGAGGAGTCCGCCAGCTCGTACTCGTTGGTCATGGTGAGCGCGCGGGTCGGGCAGGCCTCGATGCAGAGCCCGCACAGGATGCAGCGGGCGTAGTTGATCTGGTAGACCGCGCCGTACCGCTCACCGGGCGAGTAGCGCTCCCCGTCGCGGTTGTCGGCGCCCTCGACGTAGATCGCGTCGGCCGGGCAGGCCCAGGCGCACAGCTCACAGCCGACGCACTTCTCCAGTCCGTCCGGGTGCCGGTTCAGCTGGTGACGGCCGTGGAAGCGCGGAGCGGTGGGCTTCTTCTGCTCCGGGTACTGCTCGGTGAGCCGCTTCTTGAACATGGCCTTGAAGGTCACGCCGAAGCCGGCGGCCGGGCCGAGAATCGACGGCTTGTCCGTCTCGTCGGACGACATCTCGGTTCAGCTCCCTTCGGAATGGTCGGCCCCGTTGAGGGCGTCCTGGAGTTGCTTCGGGGCGCGACTGCGCCGGCGCGGTACGGGCGGCAGCTCCTGGCCCGGCAGGGGGGGCACCGGATAGCCGCCGGCCATCGGGTCGAAGTCGCCGCCGTTCCCGTCCGCCGGCGCCTCGGGCCGCGGCCTGCTCCGGTACACGTCCCGGAGCAGGCCGATCAGCAGGATCCCGCCGACCGGGGCGCCGACGTAGAGCACCACCTCGCCGAAGCCGTAGCCCTCGTTGCGCAGGGCCCGGACGCTGGCCACCATCACCAGCCAGACCAGCGAGACCGGGATCAGCACCTTCCAGCCGAGCTTCATGAACTGGTCGTAGCGCAGCCGCGGCAGCGTGCCGCGCAGCCAGATGAAGAAGAACAGCAGCAGCTGGATCTTCAGGACGATCCAGAGCATCGGCCACCAGCCGTGGTTGGCCCCCTCCCAGAAGGTGGAGACCGGCCAGGGGGCCCGCCAGCCGCCCAGGAAGAGAGTCGCGGCGACCGCCGAGACGGTGACCATATTGACGTACTCCGCCAGCATGAACATCGCGAACTTCAGCGAGGAGTACTCGGTGTTGAAGCCGCCGACCAGCTCGCCCTCGGCCTCCGGGAGGTCGAACGGCGCCCGGTTGGTCTCCCCGACCATCGCGATGATGTAGACGATGAAGGAGACCGGCAGCAGCACCGCGAACCAGGTCGGCTGCTGCGAGGCGACGATCTCCGAGGTCGACATCGAACCCGAGTAGATGAACACCGCCGCGAAGGACAGGCCCATCGCGATCTCGTAGCTGACCATCTGCGCCGCCGAGCGCAGGCCACCCAGCAACGGGTACGTCGAGCCGGAGGCCCAACCCGCCAGCACGATGCCGTAGATGCCGACCGAGGCCACCGCCAGGATGTACAGCAGGGCGATCGGCAGGTCGGTGAGCTGGAGCGGGGTGCGGGTGCCGAAGATCGACACCTCGTTGCCGGGCGGGCCGAACGGGATCACCGCGAAGGCCATGAACGCCGGGATCGCGGAGACGACCGGGGCGAGGACGTAGACCGCCTTGTCGGCGTGCTTGACGACCAGGTCCTCCTTGAGGGCCAGCTTCACGCCGTCCGCGAGGGACTGCAGCATGCCCCAGGGACCGTGCCGGTTGGGCCCGATGCGCAGCTGCATCCAGGCCACCACCTTGCGCTCCCAGACGATCGCGATCAGCACCGTGCCGACCAGGAAGGCGAAGCAGAAGACCGCCTTGAGCAGCACCAGCCACCACGGGTCGTGGCCGAAGTAACCGAGGGTCTCGTACGCGGCGAGGTTCACTGCTGCTCCTCCTCGGCGGCGGCGGGGACGGCGTCCCGGACGGACTGCGCGGCGGACGGGGTGGCGGGCGTTCCGGGTGTTCCGGTGGCCGCGGGCGCTCCGGCCGCCGCGGGCGATCCGGCGGCCGCGCCGGTGGCTACGGTCGCTCCGGCGGACGTCTCGGGGGCGATGGTGACCAGGTGGCCCACGGTCGTCCCCAGGGTGCGGACGGCTCCGCCCGGGGTGGAGTTGAGCGGGACCCAGACGGTGCGGTCCGGGAGGTCCTTGGTGATCTCTAGCGGGAGCACCAGCGAACCGGCCGGCCCGGTCAGCCGCAGCGCGGCGGCGTCGGTCGCGCCGATCTCCTCGGCGGTGACCGGGGAGATCCGGGCGAACGCCGGGTGCCGGGTGCCGGCCAGGTTCGGGTCACCCTGCTGGAGCGAACCGTTGTCCAGCAGCATCCGCCAGCCCGCCAGCACCGCCTGGCCGGTGGCCGGCCGGGGCAGCAGCCCCGGGTGCGCGGCGGGGTCGGCCGGACGCTCGCCGCTCCACGGCGCGAGGTCGTTCAGCTCCACCCGGGCGGCCCGGACGTCGGGCAGGCCCAGCCGGTGGCCGAGCGCGTCGGCGAGCATGTTCAGCACCCGGACGTCCGTGTGCAGGTGACGGCCCATCTGCTGGTCCGGCTTGAGCGCCGCCTCGAAGAGCCGGACCCGGCCCTCCCAGTCCAGGAAGGTGCCCGCCTTCTCGGCGACCGCCGCGACCGGCAGCACCACGTCGGCGTGCGCGGTGACCGCGGACGGGCGCAGCTCCAGCGAGACCAGGAACGGCACGGTGGCCAGCGCCTCGTCGGCGAGCGCCGGGTCCGGCAGGTCGTCCGGGTCCACGCCGCCGACCAGCAGCGCGTCCAGCTCGCCCCGCGCGGCCGCGGCCAGGATCCGGTCGGTGTCCCGGCCGGGCCGGGACGGGAGGTCGGCCACGCCCCAGACGTCGGCGGCCTCGGCGCGGGCGTCCGGCGAGGTCACCGGACGGCCGCCGGGCAGCAGACCCGGCAGGGCGCCCGCCTCGACGGCGCCGCGCTCACCGGCCCGGCGCGGGATCCAGGCGATCCGGGCGCCGGTGGCGTGGGACAGCCGCAGCGCGGCGGTGAGCGCGCCGGGGGCGGCGGCGAGCCGCTCGCCGGCCAGGATCACGGCGCCGGGGGCGCGCAGCAGTTCGGCGGCGCGGCCGGCGTCGTCGCCCAGGGCCTCGTCGGCGGCCAGCGCGGCCAGCCACTCGGCCTCGGTGCCGGGGGCGGCCGGCAGCAGCGCGCCGCGCAGCTTGCCCAGGCCCCGGGAGGCGTACGCGGCGACCGAGAAGACCTTCAGGCCGGCGGCCCGGGTGGCCTTGCGCAGCCGCAGGAAGACGATCGGCGACTCCTCCTCGGGCTCCAGGCCCGCGAGCAGCACCGCCGGGGCGGCCTCCAGGTCGGCGTAGTCCACACCGTCCCCGGCCAGGTCGACGCCCCGGCCGGCCACGACGGCGGCCAGGAAGTCCTCCTCCTCGCCGCTGTGCGGGCGGGCCCGGAAGTCCACGTCGTTGGTGCCGAGCACCACCCGGGCGAACTTGGCGTAGCCGTACGCGTCCTCGACGGTGACCCGGCCCCCGGTGAGCACCCCGGTGCGGGCGCCGCGCAGGCCCTCGGCGGCCTTCGCCAGCGCCTCCGGCCAGGAGGCGGGCACGAGTTCGCCGTCCGCGCCGCGGACCAGCGGGGTGGTGAGCCGGTCGCGCTGCTGGGCGTAGCGGAAGGCGAAGCGGCCCTTGTCGCAGTTCCACTCCTCGTTGACCTCCGGGTCCTCCCCCGCCAGGCGGCGCAGGACCTTGCCGCGGCGGTGGTCGGTGCGCTGGGCGCAGCCGGAGGAGCAGTGCTCGCAGACGCTGGGCGAGGAGACCAGGTCGAACGGGCGGGAGCGGAAGCGGTAGGCCGCCGAGGTCAGCGCGCCGACCGGGCAGATCTGGATGGTGTTGCCGGAGAAGTACGACTCGAAGTCGTCGCCCTCGCCGGTGCCGACCTGCTGGAGGGCGCCGCGCTCGACCAGATCGATGAACGGGTCACCGGCGATCTGCTGGGAGAAGCGGGTGCAGCGGGCGCACAGCACGCAGCGCTCGCGGTCCAGCAGCACCTGGCTGCTGATCGGCACCGGCTTCTCGTAGGTGCGCTTCATCCCCTCGAAGCGGGAGTCGGTGTCACCGGTGGACATCGCCTGGTTCTGCAGGGGGCACTCGCCGCCCTTGTCGCAGACCGGGCAGTCCAGCGGGTGGTTGATCAGCAGCAGTTCCATCACGCCGCGCTGGGCCTTCTCGGCCACCGGCGAGCTGACCTGGGTACGGACCACCATGCCCTCGGCGACCGGGATGGTGCAGGACGCGACGGGCTTGCGCTGGCCCTCGACCTCGACGATGCACTGCCGGCAGGCGCCGGCCGGGTCGAGCAGCGGGTGGTCGCAGAAGCGCGGGATCTGGGTGCCGATCTGCTCGGCGGCCCGGATCACCAGGGTGCCCTTGGGCACCTGCACTTCGACGCCGTCGATGGTGAGCGTGACCAGTTCGACCGCGGCCTTGGAGGTGGATGGCTCTGTGATCGTCACGCGTGCACCTCCCTTTCGGTGGCGGACGGGTGGCCGGGGCGGGGGCCGTCGGCCCAGACGGTGGAGGCGGCCGGGTCGAACGGGCAGCGGCGCTCGTCGAGGTGCTGCTCGTACTCGGCCCGGAAGTGCTGGAGCGAGGAGACGATCGGGCTGGCCGCGCCGTCGCCGAGCGCGCAGAAGGACTTGCCGTTGATGTTGTCGGCGATGTCGAGCAGCTTCTCCAGGTCGCCCTGGACGCCCTGCCCGGCCTCGATCCGCTTCAGCAGCTGGACCAGCCAGTAGGTGCCCTCGCGGCACGGGGTGCACTTGCCGCAGGACTCGTGCGCGTAGAACTCGGTCCAGCGGGTCACCGCGCGGACCACGCAGGTGGTCTCGTCGAAGATCTGCAGCGCCTTGGTGCCGAGCATGGAGCCGGCCGCGCCGACGCCCTCGTAGTCCAGCGGGACGTCGAGGTGCTCATCGGTGAACATCGGGGTGGAGGAGCCGCCCGGGGTCCAGAACTTGAGCCGGTGACCGGGCCGGATACCGCCGGTGATATCCAGCAGCTGGCGCAGGGTGATGCCGAGCGGGGCCTCGTACTGGCCGGGGTTGGTGACGTGGCCGGAGAGCGAGTAGAGCGTGAAGCCGGGGGACTTCTCGGTGCCCAGGCCCTTGAACCACTCCTTGCCCCGGGCCAGGATCGGCGGCACCGAGGCGATCGACTCGACGTTGTTGACCACGGTCGGGCAGGCGTAGAGACCGGCGATGGCCGGGAACGGCGGACGCAGCCGGGGCTGGCCGCGACGCCCCTCCAGGGAGTCCAGCAGGGCTGTCTCCTCGCCGCAGATGTACGCGCCGGCACCGGCGTGCACCGTGATGTCGAGGTCGATGCCGGAGCCGAGGATGTTCCGGCCGAGGTAGCCGGCCTGGTAGGCCTCGGCCACCGCGGCCTGGAGCCGGCGCAGCACCGGGACGACCTCACCGCGCAGGTAGATGAAGGCATGGTCGCAGCGGATCGCGTACGAGGCGATGATCATGCCCTCGATCAGCGAGTGCGGGTTGGCGAACAGCAGCGGGATGTCCTTGCAGGTCCCCGGCTCGGACTCGTCCGCGTTGACCACCAGGTAGTGCGGCTTGCCGTCGTTCTGCGGGATGAACTGCCACTTCATGCCGGTGGGGAAGCCGGCGCCGCCGCGGCCGCGCAGGCCGGACTCCTTGACCAGGGCGATCACGTCGTCCGGCGGCATGGCCAGGGCCGCCTTGAGGCCCTCGTAGCCGGCGTGGCGGCGGTAGGTGGGGAGCGTCCAGGGGCGGGAGTCGTCCCAGGAGGCGGAGAGCACGGGGGTGAGCAGCTTCTCGGCCGGCTCGGCGGAGGTCATCACGCTTCGGTCCCTTCGTGGCGCGGCGACACGACCTTGGTGCCGCCGGTGCCGGGCAGCGCCTCGCCCTTCGCCAGGCGCAGGCCCGCGAGCGAGGGCGCGCCGCCGGCCCCGGACTCGTCGACGGCGCCGGGGCGCTCGTCGGGGAAGCCCGCCAGGATGCGGGCGGACTCCTTGAAGCTGCACAGCCGGGCACCGCGGGTGGGCCGGACCTCCCGGCCGGCGCGCAGCTGGTCGACCAGCTGCCTGGCGCTCTCCGGGGTCTGGTTGTCGAAGAACTCCCAGTTGACCATGACCACGGGGGCGTAGTCGCAGGCCGCGTTGCACTCGATGTGCTCGATCGAGATCTCGCCGTCCTCGGTGGTCTCGTTGTTGCGGATCCCGAGGTGCTGCTGGAGCTCGT
Source organism: Kitasatospora sp. NPDC004240 (assembly GCF_053603215.1). Lineage (NCBI taxonomy): Bacteria > Bacillati > Actinomycetota > Actinomycetes > Kitasatosporales > Streptomycetaceae > Kitasatospora > Kitasatospora sp. NPDC004240. The sequence goes on from NZ_JBSGFD010000008.1 coordinate 27,454, forward strand.
CGAAGATCTGGTCGCCGCCGAGCACCGCGCACAGGGTGTTGGTGCAGACCCCGACGTGGTACTTCCCGGCGGGCCGGCGCCGGTACATCGTGTAGAAGGTGGCGACGGCGGTGACCTCGGCCGTGGTGAGGTCCAACTGCTCGGCGCAGAACCGGATCCCGGTCGGGCTGACGAAGCCCTCCTCCGCCTGCACCAGGTGCAGCAGCGGCAGCAGCGCGGAGCGGGCCACCGGGTAGCGGTCGATCAGCTCGCGGGCGTCGGCGGCCAGCCTGGCGTGCACCTCCTCGGGGTACGGCTTGGCCGGCATCGCCGGCAGTCCGAGCTCCACGCCCGGTCGGACGTTCGGGTTCACCGGTCCACGCCTCCCATCACCGGGTCGATCCCGGCCACCGCGACGATCACGTCGGCCACCTGGCCGCCCTCGCACATCGCCGCCATCGTCTGCAGATTGGTGAACGACGGATCCCGGAAGTGGACCCGGTACGGGCGGGTGCCGCCGTCGCTCACCACGTGCACCCCGAGCTCGCCCTTGGGCGACTCGACCGCCGCGTACGCCTGCCCGACCGGGACCCGGAAGCCCTCGGTGACCAGCTTGAAGTGGTGGATCAGGGCCTCCATCGAGGTGCCCATGATCTTGCGGATGTGGTCGAGCGAGTTGCCCATCCCGTCCGGGCCGACGGCCAGTTGGGCCGGCCAGGCGATCTTCTTGTCGGCCACCATGACCGGGCCGGGCCGCAGCCGGTCCAGGCACTGCTCGACGATCCGCAACGACTCCTTCATCTCCTCCAGGCGGATCAGGAACCGTCCGTAGGAGTCGGCGCTGTCGACCGTCGCCACCTCGAAGTCGTAGTCCTCGTAACCGCAGTACGGGTCGGACTTGCGCAGGTCGTGCGGCAGGCCGGTGGCCCGCAGGATCGGGCCGGTGGCGCCGAGCGCCAGGCAGCCCGGCAGGTCGAGGAAGCCGACGTCGACCAGGCGGGCCTTGAACACCGGGTTGCCGGTGGCGAGCTTGTCGTACTCGTGCATCCGGGAGCGCAGCGTCCGCACCGCCTCGCGGATCTGGTCGACGGCACCGGGCGGCAGGTCCTGGGCGAGTCCGCCGGGGCGGACGTACGCGTGGTTCATCCGCAGGCCGGTGACCAGCTCGAAGACGTCCAGGATGAGCTCGCGGTCACGGAAGCCGTAGATCATCAGGGTGGTGGAGCCGATCTCCATGCCGCCGGTGGCGAGGCACACCAGGTGCGAGGAGATCCGGTTGAGCTCCATCATCAGGACCCGGATGACGTTGGCGCGGTCCGGGACGTCCCCGGTGATGCCGAGCAGCTTCTCGACCGCCAGGCAGTACGCGGTCTCGTTGAACAGCGGGGTCAGGTAGTCCATGCGGGTCACGAAGGTGGTGCCCTGGACCCAGCTGCGGTACTCCATGTTCTTCTCGATGCCGGTGTGCAGGTAGCCGATGCCGCAGCGGGCCTCGGTCACCGTCTCGCCGTCGATCTCCAGGATCAGCCGCAGCACCCCGTGGGTGGACGGGTGCTGGGGACCCATGTTGACGATGATGCGCTCGTCGTCGGCACGGGCGACCGCGTCGACCACCTCGCCCCAGTCCCCGCCGGTGACGGTGAACACCCGGCCCTCGGTGGTCTCGCGGGCACCGGCCTGCTCGGCGCCGCCGACGTGCGCGGTGCTCTCGGCGTGGCTGCTCTCGGCGTTCGCGTGGCCTTCGGTGTTCGAGCGACCCTCGGCGTTGACGTGACCCTCGGCATTGGCGTGGCCGGAGGACCCGGTGTGCTCGGCTCGTGAGTGGTGCTGAGTGCTCATCAGCTGTACGACCTCCGCTGGTCGGGCGCCGGGATCTGGGCGCCCTTGTACTCGACGGGGATGCCGCCGAGCGGGTAGTCCTTGCGCTGCGGGTGGCCCAGCCAGTCGTCCGGCATCATGATCCGGGTGAGCGCCGGGTGGCCCTCGAAGACCAGGCCGAAGAAGTCGTAGGCCTCGCGCTCGTGCCAGTCGTTGGTCGGGTAGACGCTCACCACGGACGGGATCCGCGGATCGGCGTCCGGCGCCGTGACCTCCAGGCGGAGCAGCCGGCCGTGGGTGATCGAGCGCAGCTGGTAGACCGCGTGCAGCTCACGGCCCTTGTCGCCCGGGTAGTGCACGCCGCTCACGCCGAGGCAGAGCTCGAAACGGAGCGCCGGATCGTCCCGCAGCGTGCGGACGGCCCGCAGCAGGTGCTCGCGGTCGATGTGGAAGGTGAGCTCCCCCCGGTCGACCACGGTCTTCTCGATCACCTCGGCCGGGTCGAGCCCCTGCTCCTCCAGGGCGCCCTCGAACTCGTCGGCGATCTCGTCGAAAACCCCGCCGTAGGGCCGCTCCGAGGCGGACGGCAGCGCGATCGGCGCGACCAGGCCGCCGAAGCCCGAGGTGTCGCCGCTGCCCTGGGCGCCGAACATGCCCTGACGCTTGCCGACGACCTCGACGGGGATCTCCCGTCGGGCGGCGGGGACGTTCTCGCCGCCGTCGGCCGGGGTGTTGGGGGAGGTCATCGCAGCAGCCCCCGCATCTCGCTGACCGGGGTGGCCTGGAGGGCGAGCGCCTCACCCAGCTCCTCGGCACGGCGCTTGTTCACGCCGAGCGGCTCGTGCTGGATCTTGTCGTGCAGCTTCAGGATCGCGTCCATCAGCATCTCCGGGCGGGGCGGACAGCCCGGCAGGTAGATGTCCACCGGCACGATGTGGTCCACGCCCTGGACGATCGCGTAGTTGTTGAACATCCCGCCGGAGGAGGCGCAGACGCCCATCGAGATCACCCACTTCGGGTTGGCCATCTGGTCGTACACCTGCCGCAGCACCGGCGCCATCTTCTGGCTCACCCGGCCCGCCACGATCATCAGGTCGGCCTGCCGGGGCGAGCCCCGGAACACCTCCATGCCGAACCGGGCCAGGTCGTAGCGACCGGCGCCGGTGGTCATCATCTCGATCGCGCAGCAGGCCAGCCCGAAGGTCGCCGGGAAGAGCGATGACTTGCGCACCCAACCGGCGGCCGTCTCCACGGTCGTGAGCAGAAAGCCGCTCGGCAGCTTCTCCTCGATTCCCATCAGTTCCCTCTCAATGCCCTCAAGTCCTGTGGCTTGTCCACCCGTTCACAAGGCCGGCGGTCACATGGCGCGTACCGCGGCGGGCCCGGGGTCGGCCCCGGTGGTGAGTCCAGCGGTCAGTCCCACTCCAGACCGCCGCGCCGCCAGACGTAGGCGTAGGCGACGAAGACCGTGGCGATGAACAGGAGCATCTCGACCAGCCCGAAAATCCCCAGGGCGTCGAAGGTGACCGCCCACGGGTAGAGGAAGACGATCTCGATGTCGAAGACGATGAAGAGCATCGCCGTCAGGTAGTACTTGATCGGGAACCGACCGCCGCCCACGGGCTGCGGGGTCGGCTCGATGCCGCACTCGTACGCCTCCAACTTGGCCCGGTTGTAGCGCTTGGGGCCGGTCAGTGAGGCCATCACGACGGAGCCGACCGCGAACGCCGCCGCGATGGCACCGAGTACGAGGATCGGCGCGTAGGCATTCATAGCCCCCGCTCCCTCCGTCCAGTCGTCCTTGACTGCAGATCGGAACCGACGGGTCACGCTCTGGTGGACCCGCGTTCCAGTTCCCGAGATCCACCCCATGTGAGGCAGTTCACAAAGCCTGGAACGAGCGCATCCTATGCCCGTGCACTTGTGATCTGCGACACGCGCGTCAGAACGATCTTTGTGATCTGCGACACCTCGCGAATGGCGATGAAAGTGAACATGCCCAGAGTTATCAACACAAGGGAGTCAAATGGTCACAACCAGTCGCATTTATCAGTGAACCGGCTGGTCAGAGCCGCGTTCCTATATCAACTATGCGCCGCCCAGAGCAAATTTCTGGGCGCCAGGTTGACGTGTTATAGAGATCCACTCGGTCTCACTCGCAGGGGTGGAGATCGACGAACAGGCGCTTGACCCTTCGTTCACAAGCGCGCGAACGCGTGCGAGCGCGGTGGGTGAGAGCCGCACCGGAGCGGGCCGGGCCGGGCCGTGCCGCAGTGAAGCGGTGAGGCGGTACCCGGTGAAGCGGTACCCGGTGATGTGGTACCCGGTGATGTGGTGAAGCGGCGACGGCCGGGCCGCGATCCGGGTGGGCCGGGGCAGGGCGGGATCGGGGCACGAACGGGTGGGAGCGGGGTCGAGGCCGGAGCGGGGATGGGCGGGGCACCCCCGTGCAGCCGGCCGCCCGTGGGCTGCCGGGGCCGTTCTGCCGGGAGTTGCCGACCGCCAGGGCTACCCGCGGGCCGTCTCCCATGCCCAGGCCGCGATGCCGACCCGGTTTCGCGCGCCGATCTTGCGCTGGATCGTCGCGAGGTGGTTCTTCACCGTCCCTGCAGTGATGAAGAGTTGGGCTCCGATCTCGGCGTTGGTCGCGCCGTCGCCGACCAGACGGGCGATCTCGACCTCCCGTGCGGTCAGTGCTTCCTGGAGATCATGCTCCGCTCCTCCGTCCTTCCTCCGGCTCTCCGGCTTGGGCGGCTCGGCCAGTTGTCGCAGGAGCCGCACGGTGATCTGCGGGCTGATGAGAGCGTCGCCGGCCACGGCGGCGCGGACCGCCTCCGCCAGCAGCGTCGGCCCGGAACGCTTCAGCAGGAATCCCGCAGCCCCTGCGCGTAGGGCCGTGTGCACGTACTCGTCGAGGTCGAAGGTGGTCACCACGACCACCCGGAACTCCTCACCCAACTGCCGGGTGAGCTCCAAGCCGTCCAGCCGTGGCATCCGGATGTCCGCGAGGATGACGTCCGGCAGCAGCCGCCTGGCCTCCTCGATCGCGGCCACACCGTCGGCCGCCTCACCCACGACCACGAGGTCGGGCTGGGCGTCGAGAATGATCCGGTACGCGCTGCGGATCGCCTCGTCGTCGTCGGCCAGCAGGACCTTGATGCTCATCGGCCCTCCAAGGGCATCGTCGCGGCGACCCGCCAGCCACCGTCCTGCTCACGTCCGGCACTGAGCCGGCCGCCCAACGCCTCCACCCGGGCGGTCAGCCCGTCCAGTCCACTGCCGCCCCGACGCGGGCGGCCCCCCTGCGGCACCGGTGTGGTGCCGTCGTCGGTCACCGCCACCTCCAGTTGCCCTCCCGTCCGGCGCACCCGCACATCCACCGTGCGGGCGGCCGGTGCGTGGCGGCGGACGTTGGTCAGTGCCTCCACCACGATCCGGTACGCCGTCGCCGCCACCTCCCGGGGTATCTCCGGCCCCGTCGGCGGCACCTCCAGCCTCACCTCGGTGCCGCCCGCCCCGGTGAACCGCTCCGCGAGCTCGTAGAGTTCGGCGAGCCCGGGCTGCGGCCCGCGGCCGGCCCCGTCGCCCTCCTCCTCGGTACGCAGCAGATGGACCGTGCGGTCCAGCGAGGCCAGCGCCTGCTGCCCGGCCGCCTCTATCCGCTCGAACAGCGCCGCCGCCCGTACCGGGTCCGTTGCCGCGAGGACCATCCCCGCCTGGGCCTGCGCGACCATCCCGCTCACGTCGTGGGCCACGAAGTCGTGCAGGTCGTGGGCGAGTTCGATCCGTTGGACGCGCTTGGCCGCGGCCACCGAGCGTCGGCGGCTGTCGTCCAGCCCCCGCAGATAGCGTCCGGCCACGGCGGCCGGAACGGCGAAGACCGCGCCGAACCCCACGAGGGTCAGTACGTCGTCGGGGCCGCCCATGCCCTCGAACCGGGAGGGCCAGAGCGCCACCGCCATGCCCGCGGCCAGCGCCGCAGCCGGTCCCCGCCAGGCCTGCCCACTGCGCAGCGCCACCACCATCAGGACCAGCAGCGCAGCCAGCTCGACCAGCCCGAAGATCCCCGGCAGCCGGTCCGCCTCCACCCACCGGCCGGCCGCCCACACGGCGACGGTGATGGCCAGCGAGATCAGCCCCGTCGTCTCCATCACCACCTCCGTTCCGCGGCGCCGCCGCACGATCAGACCGATCAACGCGGTGATCGGGACGGCCACGGCCTCGAGTACCTGGACGATCAATTGGTTCCCCACACATCGTCAGAGTACGGATCTTCCGGCCGCTCCGCCTGTGCCGATCGGCACATTCTCCGGGGCCTCCGAGCGGCGAGAACCTGCCGATCGGCAACTGTTGCCGCTCACCGCCGGCCGACAGGCTTGAGACATCGATCCGGCCACCGGGGCCGGGACGGAGAGGAGTTCATCGCAATGTCCGCCACCGACGCCATGCCGACCACCCGCGGCGCCGTCCGCGCACCCTGGCGACGGCACGGCCGTCCGACCGTCGCCCCCGCCCCGCGCTGGGCCGTGCTCGCCGCCAAGACCACCGTGTGGACCACCGTTCCGTCCGGCTTCTGGCGGGTCGCCCTCGGGCTGGGGATCCCGGTGGGATTCAGTGGTGAGACGGGCGAGCTCTGGGAACGGCACTGCCCCGGTTGGGGCACCGCCTACGTGATCGTGCTCAGCGGGCTCGCCGAGCTCGTGGCCTTCCTCACCGTCGGGCTGGTCCGGCCCTGGGGCGAGGTGGTCCCCCGCTGGATCCCACTGCTCGGCGGGCGCCGGGTCCGGCCGCTGGCCGCGATCGTCCCGGCCGCCGTGGGCTCGGCCATACTCACCGTGATCGGTACGGGCGCCCTCTTCGGCGGCTGGAGCGAGAACATGAGCAGCCCGGACTCCCCGCACGGCCTCGCGGGTCTGGTGATGACCCTCTGCTACCTGCCGATGCTGGCCTGGGGCCCGCTGGTCGCGATCGTCACCTTCGACTACGCCCGCCGCACCCTGGCCCGCCGATGACGACCCGGCGCGACGCGACGCACGAGGGCCGGTCCCACCTCCGCCCCGCCCGTCCGGCTCAGGCTCGTCCGACTCAGGCCCGCTCGGGTACGGCGGCCCGCGGCTCCCCAGGGGCGGCCGCGCGGCGGCCCCACTCGGTGCCCACCAGCACCAGGGCGCCGCCGAGGAGGGCCAGCGGGCCGAGGTGGTCGCCCGCGAGCGTGATCCCGAAGACGGCGGCCCAGAGCGGCTCGGTACCGAGCAGCAGGCTGACCCTCGACGGCGAGGTGGCACGAACGGCCCACATCTGCACGAAGAAGGCGAACAGCGTGCAGAGCAGCGAGAGGTGCAGCAGCCAGGCCCACTGCGCCGGGCCGAGGGAGGAGGCGAGGGTCCAGGGCGCCGGCCCGACGAACGGCGAGACGACGACGAACAGCGCGGTCGCCGTGGCCAGCTGGACCCAGGTGACGGCGAGCGAGTCGGTGTCGCGGATCGCCCGGATGCGTGCCATCGCGAGCACGTGCACGGTCCGTACGACGGCCGCGCCGAGGATGAGCAGATCCCCCGATGTCGGTGGCTTCAGCCCGCCTCCCCCGGTGAGCAGGGCGACCCCGACCACCGAGAGCGCGGCCGCCGCAAGGAAGGCCCGGGGCAACGGCGTCCGTGCGAGGGCGCTCTCGGCCAGCGGGGTGAACACCATCGTGAGGCTGATGATCAGCCCGGCATTGGTCGCGGAGGTGTGGACCGCACCGTAGGTCTCCAGCAGGAAGATCCCGCCCAGCACCAGCCCGAGCGCCGCCCCGCCCAACCACTCCGCCCGCCGGAGCCCGCGCAGCACCCGCCACGCGACCACTCCGAGCACCGGAAGCACCAACCCGAAGCGCAGCACCAGCATCGCCACCACCGTCCCCGGTTCGGCGACCCGTTGCACCGCCAGGAAGCTCGACCCCCACACCACGGCCACCAGCAGGACCGGAAGATCGCGTGTGAACCCGGAGGAGGAACGCATGGACAACGTCGATGACACGGACGAGGAACTCAACAGGACCTCCGAAGCGGCGGTACGAACGGAATCGGTGGGCGAGATTCCCGTACGGCGTCGGACGGATCCCGGGGTCAGATCGAGAGGTCCGCCATCCTCCCGCACCACCCCTCGGGCGATCAATGGTTTTGCCCGTCTACCGGATCGCAACCCGGGCATGGATGATGTCGCCATGACAAGCAAGCCGTCCACCACCCACCGGAAGGCAAGCCAAGTGAAGCGCAGGAACTGGGCGTTGACCGTCGCCGCCGCGACCGCCCTCCCGCTAACCGTCGGCACCGGCACCGCCGTCGCGGACACCCCGTCGACCGCGCCGGACACCCCGGCCGTCACCTGCACCTACACACCGGCCGTACCGGCCGACAACTTCAAGGGCATACCCGTCTTCGACGCCAAGAAGGCCGCCAAGCCCTACAAGGCCACCATCAGGACCAGTCAGGGCCCGATCACCTTCCAGGCGCTCACCGACAAGGCCCCGTGCACCACCTTCTCCTTCCGCTTCCTCGCGGAACGGGACTACTTCGACCGCAGCCACTGCCACCGGCTCACCACGCAGCGGATCTTCGTCCTGCAGTGCGGCGACCCGACCGGTACCGGGAGCGGCGGTCCGGGCTACTCCTTCCCGGACGAGAACCTGACCGGCGCCACCTACCCGGCCGGCACCGTCGCCATGGCCAACGCCGGGCCGAACACCAACGGCAGCCAGTTCTTCATCGTCTGGAAGGACACCAAGCTCTCCCCCGCCTACACCCCCTTCGGCAAGGTCACGGCGGGCCTGGACGTCCTCCAGAAGATCGCCGCCGGTGGCGAGGACGACCAGAACGGCCCCGGCGACGGCTTCCCGACCCTCCCGGTCAACATCCGCAACGTGAAGATCAGCTCCCGCTGATCCCAGGCCCGCCGGCCACCCCGGGGCCCTCCGCCACCAATGCCCGGCCGGTCCCCGGCACCCGGCGGGTCCCGGACCCCGACGACCCCGGACCCCGACGACCCCGGACCCCGGCAGGCCTCCGGGGACTCGGGACGCCCCGGGACCCGGCGCGCTCCGCGGGGATGCGGGGTGCGCGCCGGCGGGTCGGCGCCGGGCCGGTGAGCGCGGGTCGCTCCCGTACGGTGGTGAGGTCGTCCGGAAGACCTCACACCGCACGGGAGCCAGCGCACATGGACCGCAGGATCTGGGAGAGCGTCGAGCACGTCGTCGCCTGGCTGGACGAGGAGAGCGAGCTCGCGCCCGAACAGGAGCGGCTGCTGCGGATCCTGAAGCTCTCCGAAGAGGTCGGCGAGGTCGGACAGGCCGTGATCGGAGCGACCGGCCAGAACCCCAGAAAGGGGGTCACCCACACCTGGGAGGACGTCCAGGACGAACTGTGCGACGTGGTCTTCTCCGCGTTGATCGCCCTGCGCACCCTCACCCCGGACGCCGCACGGGTCTTCGAGGAGCGCCTGTCCTACGTCGAGCAGCGCTCGGCGTCCGGCCGCCGGAGCTGACCGCGATCTCCCCAACTCCCCTAGGGGCACTGTTGATTCGGGCGCGGCCGACCGCTTTGATGGGCCTCGTGACGACGGACTCAGTGGTACTGGTGACCGATCACGGTGAGCAGGAGGGGAGCCGCGCGATCCTGGCCGAGGCGATACGCCGGGTGACCGGCGAGCGCCCGATCTGCCTGGACGCGCGGGACTTCGTCCCCTCGGGCAGCGGACGGGCAAGGCTCGCCCGGGGCCGTCTGCGGTTGGAGGCGGGTGACGCCGTGGTCTCCGGCCCGGCCGCCGTCCTGCTGTACGAGATACCCCCGGCCGGACGGCCCGCGCTGGAGCCGCTCCAGGAGCTGCTGGCCGTCTCGGGGGTGCCGTGCCTCGGCACGCAGGCCGCCGCCTGGCGCGCCGCCGGCGACAAGGAACTGATGGTCAAGGCCTTCACCGCCGCCGGGATACCGCAGATGCCCTCACTCTGCCTGCCCCCGGACGCCGGCGACCAAGCCGCCCTGGACGCGTTCGAGGAACTGGACCGGGACGTCTGGACGCGCCCGGTCTCGGGGATGGGCGGGCGGGACGTCTTCCACGTCACCACGCCGTCCGCTCTCCAGGAGGCGGCCGCCTGCTACGCGTCCGCAGGGCAGCGATGGCTGCTCACCCGCGACGCACGGAACTTCAACCCGGCCGGTCTGCGGCATCAGTACCGGGTGGTCGTCCTGCGCGGCCGGGTGATCTGGGTCGCCGAGCACGTCCAGCCCTCTCCGGACGCACCCTGCAACGTCGCCCAGGGCGCCACCTCGACGCCCCTGCCCCCGGAGGCCCTGCCACCCCACCTGCACCGGGTGGCGGAGGCGGCGACGGCGGCGGTCGGACTGCCGTTCGCCGGCGTCGACCTCGCGGCCGAGAGCGGAGGCGTGGTCTTCGAGGTCAACGTCCACCCCGCCTTCGGAGCCGAAGGCGCCCTCGAAGGTCTCGCGATCCCCTACGTCCAGGCGCACTTGGGCTGACTCCGGCCCACCCACCGGGCAGCTCGTACCCGACCACCCGACCAGCACCCGACCACCCGACCAGCACCCGACCAGCACCCGACCACCCGATCAGCACCTGGCCAGCCCTGACCAGCCCTGACCAGCACCCGGGCACCGGCCATCACCGGCAACCCACCCAGCCGCCAACCCACCGAGTCACCCGCGCCGCAGTTCGTCGACCGCCTTCCGCAGCCGGGCCTCGCGGCCGGCGGCCGTACGGGCCTTCAGCAGCGGGAGGATGAGGCGGTAGCGGGTGGTGCGGTCCAGCGCCTCGAACCGGGCAGCCGCGTCGGGGGCCTCGGCGAGAGCGGCGGCCAGGTCGGACGGGACGGCGACATCGCGCTGGGCGGCGTAGGCCGCGTCCCAGCGCCCGTCGGCCCGGGCGGCGGCGACCTCGGCGAGTCCGGGTGGCCGCATGCGTCCGGCAGCGGTGAGCGCCTCGACGCGCTCGACGTTCCGGCGGGACCACGGGCTGCCCTTACGACGGCGGGAGTACCGCTGCAGAAAGCAGTCGCGGTCGAGAGACCGGCGGTGGCTGTCGATCCAGCCGTAGCAGAGCGCGACCTGTAGCGCCTGTTCGACGGTGACCGAGGCGACGGCCGAGCCCTTCTTCGCGATCTTCAGCCAGGCGCCGCCCTCGTCCTCGTGGTGCTCGGCGAGCCAGGACTCCCACTGCGCCGCGTCCGCGAAGTGCATCCCCGCGGGCGGCGTCCCCTGCGCGTCGGTCATCGGTCCAGCATCTCCAGGTAGTGCTGGTTGTGCATGATGCCGAGCACATTGCCGAAAGGATCGATCACGGAGGCGGCGACGAAGCCGGGCCCGTACTCGGTCAGTGGCGTGTACGGGGTCGCGCCCATGGCCAGCAGTCGGTCGAGGGAGGCCCGGACGTCGTCGACGTGCCAGTGGAGGATCGCGCCGCCCGGGGTGGCGGAGGCGGTCGGCGGGGCGAAGCGGCGGGAGATGAGGCCGAGTTCGGCCTGGTGGTCGCCGATCCGGAACTCGTAGTAGACGACGGAGAGGCCCGGACCTCCCGAGCGCTGGAAGTACGGTTCGACGCCGAGCAGTTCGACGTACCAGCCCTTGGCGGCCTCCAGGTCGTCGGCCCAGAAGTTCACGGTGGCCGGTCCTCGCAGCACGGGGGGTCCTCTCGTCCGGTTCGCCGCTCCGGTGGGGGCGACAGAAACCATCCTCCGACCTAAAGTGCTCACTGTCCGAGCACTTTGCCGTGGAGCTTCCGAGCTGCGCGGTTTTCCGAGCCGTGGAGCTTCCGAGCTGCGCGGTTTTCCGAGCCGTGCAGTTTCCGAGCATCCGGGGGGCCGGGAGACATGCGAGCCGACCGGATCGTCGCAGCCCTGCTGTTCCTCCAAGCCCGCGGCCGGGTGACCGCCGCCGAGCTGGCCGAGGAGTTGGAGGTGTCCGTCGCCACCGCCCGCCGCGACCTGGAGGCGATGTCCGCAGCCGGCATCCCGGTCTACCCTCAGCCCGGGCGCGGTGGCGGCTGGTCGCTCGTCGGCGGCGCCCGTACCGACCTCAGCGGGCTGTCGGCCGACGAGGCGCAGGCACTGTTCCTGCTCCTCGGACCGGCCGTGGCCACCTCCACCGCCGCCGGCCCCACCACCGCCGGCCCCACCACCGCAGCGGGCTCCGACATAACCAATTCCGCCGCCGGCCCCACCGCGGCCACCCGCCCCGGCGCTCCGGCCGCGACCAGGGCCGCTCTGCGCAAATTGGTGCGCGCCCTGCCGGAGACGTTCCGGGCGGACGCCGAGGCCGCCGTCGGCGCCACCCTGTCCGACCCCACCCGGTGGGGCGAGGTCGACCGGAGCAGGCCGGAGAAGGTCGAGTTGCTCCAGTCAGCGGTGGTCCGCCGGCGGAAGGTCCGGCTGAGCTACACCAACGGCGCCGGGGAGCGCACCGAGCGGCTGGTCGACCCGTGGGGCCTGGTCGACAAGGACGAGGTCTGGTACCTGCTCGCCGGCACCGACCGCGGCCGGCGCACCTTCCGGGTCGACCGGATCACCGAGGCGGAGACCACCGGGGACCCGGCCGAGCGTCCGGACGACTTCACGCTCGCCACCGCGTGGCGGGAGGTCGTCGGCGAGGTGGAGGAACGGCGGTCGCGCACCTGGGCGACGGTGCTGCTGGGGAGCGAGCACGTCCGGGTCCTGCGTGACCGGTTCGGGCGGCACTGCCGGGTCGAGGGCGGAACGGACGACGGGCGCATCCGGGTCCGACTCGGCGCGCCCACCCCGCTGGACCTCGCCCGGCACCTGGCCGGCTGGGGCGCGCTGGTCGAGGTGGTCGAGCCGCCCTCCGTCCGGACCGAACTGGCCCGGCTCGGAGCCGAGCTCACCCGGCAGTACGGATGACGGCCCACCACCACCCGGCCCACCACCACCCGGCCGAGAACCGACCGGCCCACCACCGACCGGCCGGCAACCGACCGCACACGCCGGCCGGCCGTCGGCCGGCACCCTCGCAGAAGCCCGGACTCAGGCGTTCGGAGCCGCCTTGGCGAGGCCGTTGATGATGCGGTCCATGGCGTCGCCGCCCTGGGGGTCGGTGAGGTTGGCGAGCAGCTTGAGGACGAACTTCATCAGCATCGGGTGGGTCAGGCCGCGCTGGGTGGCGAGCTGCATGACCTTGGGGTTGCCGATGAGCTTCACGAAGCCGCGGCCGAGCGTGTAGTAGCCGCCGTAGACGTCCTTGAGGATGCGCGGGTACGCCTGCAGGGCCCGCTCGCGGCCGGCCTCGGTGACCCGGGCGTGGGCCTGGACGATGACCCCGGCGGCGATCTGCCCGGATTCCATCGCGTAGGCGATGCCCTCGCCGTTGAACGGGTTGACCATGCCGCCCGCGTCGCCGACCAGCAGCAGGCCGCGGGTGTAGTGCGGCTGGCGGTTGAAGGCCATCGGCAGGGCCGCGCCGCGGATCGGGTCGGTCATGTTCTCCGGCGTGTAGCCCCACTCCTCGGGCATGCTGGCGCACCAGGCCTTCAGCACCTCGCGCCAGTCCAGCTCGCCGAAGGCGGGCGAGGAGTTGAGGATGCCGAGGCCGACGTTGGAGGTGCCGTCGCCCATGCCGAAGATCCAGCCGTAGCCGGGCAGCAGCTTGCGCTGCCCGCCCCGGGTGTCCCACAGCTCCAGCCAGGACTCCAGGTAGTCGTCGGAGTGGCGCGGGGAGGTGAAGTAGGTCCGGTAGGCGACGCCCATCGGGCGGTCCTCGCGGCGGTGCAGGCCCATCGCGAGGGAGAGCCGGGTGGAGTTGCCGTCGGCGGCGACCACCAGCGGGGCCCGGAAGGTGACCGGGCGCTTCTCGTCGCCGAGCTTGGCGGTGACGCCGACGATCCGGCCGGTGCGGTCGTCCAGCACCGGGCCGCTGACGTTGCACCGCTCGTACAGGCGGGCGCCGGCCTTCTCCGCCTGACGTGCCAGCAGCTCGTCGAAGTCGGCGCGCTTGCGGACCAGCCCGTAGTCGGGGAAGGACGAGAGCTCGGGCCAGTCGAGCTCCAGCCGGACGCCGCCGCCGATGATCCGCAGGCCCTTGTTGTGCAGCCAGCCGTTCTCGGTCGAGACGTCGATGCCCATGTCGACCAGCTGCTTGGTGGCGCGCGGGGTGAGGCCGTCACCGCAGACCTTCTCGCGCGGGAAGGCCGTCTTCTCCAGCAGCAGCACGTCGAGCCCGGCCTGGGCCAGGTAGTACGCGGTGGTGGCGCCCGCCGGGCCGGCACCGACCACGATGACGTCGGCGGTGCTCTCGACGGCCCCTGCGCTCAGGTCGACTGCGGTCTCGGACACGGTGGGCACACTCCTGCTGCGGGTTCGGCTGGGCTTGGACGAGTCTACGAGGCCTGACGCGGGCCGATCCGGTCCGAGCGGCACCCGGGACGGAATCCGGAACCGGAATCCGGACGGCCCCGGACCCGGGTACCCGGTACACCCCCGCCGCCCGGCCCCGGCCTCAGGCCTCAGGCCTCAGGCCTCAGGCCTCAGATCACGGGATCAGACCTTGTACGCGCGGTGCAGCGCCACGATGCCGCCGGTGAGGTTGCGCCAGGCGACCTTCGACCAGCCGGCCTCCTGGAGCTTCGCGGCCAGCGCGGGCTGGTCGGGCCACTCGCGGATGGACTCGGCGAGGTACACGTACGCGTCCGGGTTGCTGCTGACGGCGGTGGCCACCGGCGGCAGGGCGCGCATCAGGTACTCGGTGTAGACCGTGCGGAACGGCGTCCAGGTGGGGGTGGAGAACTCACAGATCACCAGCTTGCCGCCGGGCTTGGTGACCCGGAGCAGCTCGCGCAGGCCCTCCTCGAAGTCCTGCACGTTGCGCAGGGCGAACGAGATCGTCACCGCGTCGAAGGTGCCGTCCGCGAACGGGAGCCGGGTCGCGTCGCCGGCGGTCAGCGCCAGCTCGGGGTGGCGGCGCTTGCCCTCGGCGAGCATGCCGACGGAGAAGTCGCACGGGACGACCTTGGCACCGGCCTCGGCGAAGGGCAGCGAGGAGGTCCCGGTGCCGGCCCCGAGGTCGAGCACCAGATCACCGGGGCCCGCGTCCACCGCCTCGGCCACCGCCCGCCGCCAGGCGCGCGCCTGGCCGAGCGAGAGCACGTCGTTGGTGCGGTCGTACTTCGCCGCGACGTCGTCGAACATGGCGGCGACTTCGTGCGGCTGCTTGTCCAGAGAGGCTCGGGTCACGCCCCCATTCTTCACCCTGTCGCCGTGGGCCGTGGCAAGGGGTCACACGGCCGGCCGCCACGAAGGCCCCCGCACACGCCCGACAGCGCCGCCGACCAGCGCCGACCGGCACCGGCTCGGCACCGGCTGGCGCGGCACGGGCGGGCTCGGCGCCTGTCGACGCGGCCGCCCGGCCCGGCACCGCCCGGTACGGCCCGTCCGACCGTCAGTGCGCGGCGCGGCGGCCGCCGGCACGGCGCTTGCGGCGGGAGCGCTTGCCGTGGGTTATCGCGGGCATGCCGTCCGCCAGCGCCCCGGTGGCCATCGCCACGGTGGTGGCGAGGCGTCCCTGGCCCGTCCGGAAGGCGACGGCCCTGCGGTGGCGGCGGATGCGCAGCAGGCAGATCACGAAGAGCACCACGGCCACCGGCACGCTCGTCCGGGCCAGGCCGACGCCGACGGGCTGCGGGTAGGTGTCACCGCAGACGCGGACGGCGCCCGCGTCGTCGGCCGCGTGCTCCAGGCAGACCGGGTCGCCGACCTTGGCGCCCTCGGCGAGCGGCAGGGCGGCGGCGGTGTGGTTGGTCCCGGCGGCCCGGTAGCTGACGGTGCTGTAGGAGCCGCCTCCGGTCGGCAGCTGGGTGACCACGCCCTCGACTCTGACCGGGTGGGCCGCGATCCGGTCGGCCTGCTCGGTCTGACGCCAGCCGAGCAGGCACATGCCAACGGCGAGCACGGCGCTCAGCACGGCGGCGAGGTACCAGCCACGGCCCATCCGCGGGGGACGCGGCGGGTGGACGGTCGCGGATCGCATGGTTCCTGTCCTGCTTGCGTTCCGGGGCCTGGGGCGGGCCCCGCTGCCCGGGGGACGGGCGGTGGTGGTGAGGGTACGTCTGGGTGAGCCGTTCGGGATCGTATCCGCTGGCAGGCCCTCAGGTCACGGCGAAGGGTGAATCAGGGGCCGCGACCCGCAACCGAGTTCGACGGCACACGAATCAACTCGCCGCCCCGAAGCCATCCCGAAGCCGCCCCGAACTACCCCCGAACCGCCCCCAGAGCCCTCCCCGAACAGCCCCGGGCCCACCCCCGAACAGCCCCGGAGCCACGGCAGCCCCCTCAACAAAGCACCCGCGGACGCCCTCAGCGGCGCCGGTACACCAACCGCCCGCCCAGCACCGTGGCCAGGCACTCCCCCGGCCCCTCCTGGCCCGCCCCGCCGGGCACCGCCGTCAGGCCGAGCACCGCCGCCCCGCCGGGCACCGCCGTCAGGCCGAACACCGCGAAGTCGGCCCGCCCACCGACCGTCAGCACCCCGTGCACGGCCTCGTCCAACGGCAGCACCACGAGCGGATCCAACGGCCCCTCGGCACCCTCGGCGCCCCCGGCACCGTCCACACCCCCGGCCCCCACCCCGCCGAGCGGGTGCAGCCCCGAGCGGGCCACCGCCGTCCGGACCGCCACGCGGTCGAACGGTCCGGCCACCGCGGTCACCCCGAAGCCCAGCATCCGCTGCAGCCCGCGCCGGGCGCTGGCCCCGCACCGCGTCTCGTCGGTGCCGGGGTCCACGCCCCCGGGCACCGGTTCGCTGCCCACGCCCTCGCGCGGGTCCGGGTGGTAGGCGTGCTCCAGCAGCCACCGCCCGTACGGGTTGCGCAGCCCGGGGACCAGCAGCGCGTGGCCCCAGTCGCGGAGCCGGGCGGCGGGGTGGGCGGCGGCGAGCTCGGGGTACGGGCCGAGCGCGGCGATCCGTTCGCCCTGCACCAGTACCGCCCCGTCCGCGAGGGACGGGGCGGTGGGTGAGGCCGGATCGGGCCGCAGCAGGGCGGCCCGGTGGAGGGTGAGCACCGTGGTGGCCCCGGGTCAGTCGTTGGCGAGGATCTTCAGCTCGGGGTGCGCGGTGCCGCCCTCGATCGCGGTGGAGGCGATGTGCGAGGCGACCCGCGGGTCGACCGGGTCGTCGGCCGGGTCGTCCAGCACCCGCAGGTGCTGGTAGGTGGTGGAGCGCTGGGCCGGGACGCGGTCGGCGGCACGGATCAGGTGGATCAGCTCGGTGAGGTTGGAGCGGTGCTTGGCGCCGGCCGCCGAGACCACGTTCTCCTCCAGCATGACCGAGCCCAGGTCGTCCGCGCCGTAGTGCAGCGACAGCTGGCCGGCCTCCTTGCCGGTGGTCAGCCAGGAGCCCTGGATGTGGGCGACGTTGTCGAGGAACAGGCGGGCGATCGCGATCATCCGCAGGTACTCGAAGACGGTCGCCTGGGTCGAGCCCTTCAGGTGGTTGTTCTGCGGCTGGTAGGTGTACGGGATGAAGGCCCGGAAGCCGCCGGTGCGGTCCTGCACGTCGCGGATCATCCGCAGGTGCTCGATCCGCTCGGCGTTGGTCTCGCCGGTGCCCATCAGCATGGTGGAGGTGGACTCGACGCCCAGGCCGTGGGCGGCCTCCATGATCTCCAGCCAGCGCTCGCCGGACTCCTTGAGCGGGGCGATCGCCTTGCGCGGCCGCTCCGGCAGCAGTTCGGCGCCGGCGCCGGCGAAGGAGTCCAGGCCCGCCGTGTGGATGCGGGTGATGGCCTCCTCGATCGACACCTTGGAGATCCGCGCCATGTGCTCGACCTCGGAGGCGCCGAGGGAGTGGATCACCAGCTGCGGGAACTCCGCCTTGATGGCGGAGAAGGCGCGCTCGTAGTACTCCACGCCGTAGTCCGGGTGGTGCCCGCCCTGGAACATGACCTGGGTGCCGCCCAGCTCGACCGTCTCCGCGCAGCGGCGCAGGATCTCGTCGAGGTCGCGGGACCAGCCCTTGTCGCTCTTCGGCGGCACGTAGAAGGCGCAGAACTTGCACGCCGTCACGCAGACGTTGGTGTAGTTGATGTTGCGCTCGATGATGTACGTCGCGATGTGCTCGACGCCCGCGTAACGGCGGCGGCGCACCGCGTCGGCCGCCGAGCCGAGCGCGTGCAGCGGCGCCGAGCGGTACAGCTCCAGCGCCTCCTCGGGGCTGATCCGGCCACCGCCGGCGGCGCGGTCGAGGACGGCCTGCAGGTCGGTGCTGGGCGCATCGAGGGTGGTCGCTGCGAGCTCGGACACCTGGCGGCCTTCTCTCTCTCGGGTACGTCCCGGTCATGCCCCGGTGACGGCTGTGACCGGGTACGACGTGACCGGGTACGACTGTGACCGGTACGGCCGAACCAGCCTACGCCAGCCGATTCCCGCCGCCGGGTCAGCCCACCTTGCGCAACGTACCGGACGGGTTCCCGGCCCTCGGGTCCTCGGAGGTGAAGCGGATCGTGTTGTCCTTCCGGAGGGTCAGCGTCTCCTTGGCCGAGCCGCTCGTGCACACCCCGGCGGGCGAGGAGCTGACCAGCCGGGAGGTGAACACCAGCTGCTCCGGCGAGGCCGAGGTGAGCGTCCAGGCACCCTCGCAGGTGATGTCGATGATCAAGCTGGTGCCGTTGGTGCTCCTGGTGTTCTCCTCCCCGATCGTGGCCGGGCCGACGACCAGGGTCGTGGTGCCGGCCGGGGTCCCGCTCTGGGTGGTCACCTCCCCGCGCCAGGTGCCGAGGAAGGCGGCGGGTACGACACTCGGTCCGCCACTCTTCGCCGAACCCGTCGAACCCGTGGCGCCCGTCGAACCCGTGGCACCCGTCGCACCTGTCGAACCCGTCGCCGAAGCACCGGTCGGGGCACCGGTGGAAGCGCCCGCCGGGGTCGACGGCGGCGCCTGGGCGGGTGCCGTGCCGCTGTTCCCCGACGCCCGGGGGTCGTCGTCCTTCTGCATCAGCCCGTACAGCCCCCAGCCGCCGAGCCCGATCACACCGACCGCCAGCACGGCGGCGGCCGCCACGAGCCCTCCCCGGCGGCCCCCGGACCGCCCGTCCACCGAGCCGGTCGGCGCGGACGACCCGGCCGTGGACCCGGCCGCACCCGTCCCCGTCCCCGCCTCGGAATCCGCCGACGAGCCCGCCGACGACCCGGCCGCACCCGACCCGGCCGCCACCTGCTCGGTGTGCCCGGGCCCGGTCGCCCCCGCCGGCGGACGGGACCACGTCCCCTCCGCCCCGCCCGCGCCGGGGGTCTCGTCGGCCTCCGCCTCCAGGTCCAGCAGCTGCACCGCCGTCCGGCCCACCACCGCCGCCAGTTCGGCCGGCAGCCACCCGCCCTGCGGTCCGAGCCGCAGCGCCGCCGCCCCGTCCGGGTCCAGCCGGGCCCGCAGTTGCTCGGGGGTCGGCCGGGCGGCCGGGTCCTTGGCCAGGCAGTCGCGGACGATCGCCCGCAGCGGCCCGGAGAGTCCGGAGAGGTCGGGCTCGGCGTGCAGCACCCGGTAGAGCAGCACCGCGACGCTCACCCCCTCGCCGAACGGCAGCACCCCGCTGGCCGCGTACGCGAGCAGGGCGCCGAGCGAGAACACGTCGCTGTGCGGCCCGGCGGCCGCGCCCTCCGCCTGCTCGGGCGACATGAAGCCGGGCGAGCCGACCAGGAACCCGGAGTGGGTCATCCTGCTGGTGGCGTCCAGGGCCCGGGTGATGCCGAAGTCGATCAGCCGGGGGCCGTCCAGGGTGAGCAGCACGTTCGACGGCTTGACGTCCCGGTGCACCAGGCCGAGGCCGTGCACGTGGGCCAGTGCCTCGGCGAGTCCGGTGCCGAGGCTGCGGACGGCCGGTTCGGGCAGCGGGCCGTAGTCGCGTACGGCGGCGCCCAGTCCGGGGCCGGCCACGTAGCCGGTGGCGACCCAGGGGTGCTCGCCCTCGGTGTCGGCGTCCAGGACCGGGGCGGTCCAGGCGCCGCCGACCCGCCGGGCCGCCTCGACCTCCTGGCGGAAGCGGGCGCGGAACTCCGGGTCCTCGGCCAGGACGTCGCGCACCACCTTGACCGCCACGGTGCGCCCGCCGGCGGTCCGGCCCAGGTAGACCCGGCCCATCCCGCCCGCGCCCAGCCGCCGCAGCAGCCGGTACTCACCCACCCGGCGCGGGTCGTCCGACCCCAGTGCCTGCATCCCCGCCTGCATCGCGCGCGCTCCCCTCGACGGCCGTACCGCACCCGGGCGGGGCGCCACCGGTCCCGGCGCGGGTGCGAGCACCCGTGCCGGCTCCGGGCGCGGCCCGCCGCTCCCAGGTGCAGACCGTACCGGGATCAGCCGACGGGCGCGGGCTCCAACAGGCGCATCGCGACGTCCGGGGCGAATCCGCTGTCGTGCGCCACCCGGCGCGCGAACTCGGCGATGCCGGCGAGCTGTCGCCCGCCCAGCGAGAAGTCCAGCGCCTCGCTGAAGTAGCGCTCCAGCACCTCGGCGTCGAAGGCCTCCCAGCGGGCCGCCTGCTCGGCGACCTTGCCGGCCTCGGCCAGCGAGAGGTCCCGCGACTCCAGGAAGGCCCGGTGCACGGCGGCGGTCAGCTCCGGCGCGCGCTCGGCGAAGTCACGGCGGGCGGCCCAGACGGCGAAGACGAACGGCAGGCCGGTCCACTCCTTCCACATCTCGCCGAGGTCGTGCACGGCCAGGCCCTGCGAGGGCGCCTGCTCCAGCGAGGCCCGCAGCGCGGGGTCGCCGATCAGCACGGCGGCGTCGGCCTCGGCCAGCATCGCGTCGAGGTCCGGCGGGCAGGAGAAGTACTCCGGCCGCACCCCCTCACGCTCCTCCAGCAGCAGCCGGGCGAGCCGTACGGACGTGCGGCTGGTGGAGCCGAGTGCGACCCGCCGGCCGTCCAGCTCGGCGAGCGGCAGCTTGCTGACGATCACGCAGGACATCACCGGGCCGTCGCTGCCGACCGCGATGTCGGGCAGGACGACCAGTTCGTCCGCGTGGCGCAGGTACTCCACGCAGGTGATCGGCCCGATGTCGAGGGAACCGCCGACCAGCAGGTCGCTCAGCTTCTCCGGGGTGTCCTTGGTCAGGTCGAGATCGAGGAGATTGCCGGTCCGCGCCAGACCCCAGTAGAGGGGTACGCAGTTCAGGAACTGAATATGCCCGACCCGCGGCCTGACCGGGGTGTTCCGGATCCCCCCGTCCGTGCCGAGACCCGCCGCTTCCCGCACCACCACCGTGCGCTCCCTTGCTGTTCGTACGCCTTAGCGCAGGGTATGCCCGCCGTCCCGGCAGGCCCGCACCGGCCTTACGACACGCCCCGACAGCCCTTACGACACACCCTGTACGGACCGCAAGTCACCCCTGGTCGTGACAGCGGGCGCATGCTAGCGTTGCCCTCAGTTGCAGTTTGATTCCCCTTGCAGTACTTGAAGCCTGCGGAGCATGTAACCGCGGGCTTTTTGTAGTTTTTCAGCAATATCGAAAAACTCCGGACCCTCCGGAGGCAGGGCGATCAGCGCAGCGGACCGGGTGCCACACGGTGTGGTGCCCAACACGTCCCTCGCAAGGAGAACGGCATGGCTCAGGGAACCGTCAAGTGGTTCAACGCTGAGAAGGGCTTCGGCTTCATCGCCCAGGAGGGCGGCGGCCCCGACGTCTTCGTCCACTACTCCGCCATCAACGCGAACGGTTTCCGCTCGCTGGAGGAGAACCAGGCGGTCAGCTTCGACGTCACCCAGGGCCCGAAGGGCCCGCAGGCGGAGAACGTCACCGCTATCTGATCATCCTCTGATGACCTGATCGCTCGGGACCCCACCGGGTCCGCCGACGGCCTCACGGCCGTCCCATGAGCACAAGAGCAGTACCCAAGGGGGCTCGCCACTGCGGCGGGCCCCCTGCCTCGTTCCCGGCCGCGACCGGTCCGGGCCCGTGCCGCGGAAATTCCTCCGGGAAATCCCCGACCGATGTCGAACCCCGCCCCGCCGCTCCGACCGAAGGGTGACAGCGCGCCGGACCGGGCGCGACGGACCGGTGGAACCCGGTAGAACAAGGACGGCCATCATGGGCGAGCTCATCCACTTCGTACACCAGTCCCTCGACGGTTTCATCGAGGGCCCCGGCGGCGAGTTCGACTGGCCGCGGATGGGGCCGGAGCTGTCGGCGTACTCGCACGAGCTGACCGGCGGGGACACCGTCTTCCTGTACGGCCGGGTGGTCTGGGAGATGATGTCGGGCTACTGGCCCGAGGCCGAGAAGCACTCCACGCACCCGCACGACCTGGCGTTCGCGCCGGTCTGGCGCGCGGCCCCGAAGATCGTGGTGTCCCGGACGCTGCGGGAGGCGGACTGGAACACCCGGGTGATCGGCGCGGACGTGGTCGAGGAGCTGACCGCGCTCAAGGAGTCCGGCGCCCGGCTGGTGCTGTTCGGCGGCTCGGAGCTGGCCTCGTACCTGACCGCGCACCGGGTGATCGACGAGTACCGGATCTTCGTCCACCCGGTGGTGCTGGGCGGCGGCAAGCCGGTCTTCCGGGAGCAGGACCACCGGGTCGGACTGGACCTGGTCGAGACCCGGACCTTCGACTCCCAGGTCGTCATGCTCCGCCACCGCCTCGCCGCCGCCCCGGCCACCGGCGCGTGAGCTCGGGCCGTAGGCCCGGCCGCCGACCCGACCCCCGGCGCGTGACGGCAGGCCGAAGGCCCGCCGCCGGTGAAACGGGCACCGGCGGCGGGCCTTCGGAGTGCGTCCGGGTGCGGCGACCCGGGGCTCAGGCGGTGGCGGCGGCGGACCTGCCGTCGGCCTGGGCCGGGATGGCGGCCGAGGGCGTCTCGTCCAGCAGGTCGGCCCCGGGGTTGTTGTAGGCGACCAGGTCGAGCGTCTTCTCCCGGGCCGCGACCAGCACCGGGATGACGGCCTGACCTGCGACGTTCGTAGCTGTACGCTGAACACCTACGTCACGCAAAGTGATCATATGCGTTCAGGGGGTGGCCATGCCCAAGGCTACGCGGGTCGGTATCTACGTCCGCATCAGCAAGGACCGCAAGGGACAGGAACTCGGCATCCAGCGCCAGGAGAAGGCCTGCCGGGAGTTGTGCGACCGCCTCGGGTGGACCGTTCTGAAGGTCTACCCGGAGAACGACATCTCGGCTTCCACCACGAGTCGGAAGCCGCGCCAGGTCTACACCGAGATGATGAAGGACGCCCGGTCCGGTGTCATCGACGCCATCGTCGTCTACTCGATCGACCGTCTCACCCGCCGCATCACCGAACTGACCAACTTCCTGGAGGAGCAGAAGGAGTACGGCTTCGCGTTCGCCACCACGGAGGGCGAGGACACCTCCAGCGCCTCCGGCCGCATGATCCTCACCATCAAGGGAGCGGTGGCTCAGCAGGAGACCGAGCGCATGTCCGAGCGAATCAACTCGGCTCTGCTGCAGCGCCGGGAGAAGGGGAAGCCCCACGCCGGCGGGCCCCGCGTGTTCGGCTTCGAGGCCGACTCCCGGTTCCAGCGTCTCGTACCGGAAGAGGTCGAGCTGATCCGGCTCGGCTACGAGATGCTCATGGACCGCAAGACGCCGGGCGAGGTCGCCCGTGTCTGGAACGACAAGGGGTCGAGGTCGTCGGGGAGCGGGACCATGTGGACCCTGCACAAGGTCAAGCGCGTGTATCGGTCCGAACGGCTCGGCGGCATCATCACCTACAAGGGGCAGGTGCTCGGCGACAGCATCTACCCGCACCCTCTGACGAAGGAGGAGTGGGAGAACATCCAGACCGTCCTGGACAGTCGCGCGACCCCGGTGGCGCAGGGATCCGGGAAGCGGAAGCACCTCTACTCGGGCTTCCTGGAGTGCAGCAACTGCAACGTCCTGATGGCGGTCCAGTGGACCAGCGACAAGACCCGGACGTTCCGCCGGACCCGTTGCCAGCCCGGCCGGACGGGGGCCGACGGCCGGGTCGGGTGCGGCAAGGTCAGCCGGGCGTACACGTGGATCGAGGACCGGCTCAACGAAGTCGTCGAGGCGGCGCTCATCGCCCGTCAGCCCAAGATCACGCCGCACCAGTCCGGCGTGGACCTGACCGGCGAGATCTCCCGGCTTGAGGAGCGAATCCGACTGCTGCGCCTCCGGTGGAAGGAGCAGAAGTTGGAGGACGAGGACTACTTCGACGCCTTGGGCCATCTGCGCACCGAGTTGCAGTCCTTGCGGGCCCAGGAAGCCGCCGCCGCGGTCGCACAGTCCCAGACCGAGGTGGATGCACTCGCGGTCTGGCGCGATGACACGATGCAGAACCTCGAACGTCGCCGGGCGATCGCCGCCACCGTGATCGCGAAGGTCGAGGTCTACAGCATCGGGCGAGGCCAGCGGAAGCCGCCGGAGATCGACTCGATCAGGGTCATTCCGGTTGGCCAGCAGTCCCCGGCGGAGGGGCACACGCCCGCCGACGATCACTGACGTATCCCGCCACCACCCCGGAGAGCTGCGCGTCGTAGTCCTCCGGGGGTACCCACCTCGAAAGGATCTCCGCGATCCAATCGGCCACCGCGCCGCTCTCCGGGAGAGTCATGACCGCTCGCCCGCCGACTGCCTGGCGATCTCCCGGTTGGCGGCGAGGTCTTCGGCGATGCCGGCGGCAATGAGCGCTTCGGCGGGAGTGTGGCCGGTCCCGACGAAACGCCAGGCGGATTCGGTGATCGTCGTGTCGTCCCAGTCGGCGTACAGGTCGCGGACACCGGCCAGGTTGCGGGCGTGCTCGGCCCGGTCGGCCCGGAGTTGGCCGTAGGTAGTGGAGTAGGCGCGGGTCTTGGTGAGGCAGTGGCCCCGGTAGCCGAGCATGTGGGCCCAGGCACGCAGCCGGAGGTGCCGCAGTTCGGGCAGGCCGCCGAGACGCCAGGCCGTGGCGATGAGCGCCCGGACGTGGGAGGTGACCCGCAGCGCCCGAATCTCCGCCAGCGACTCGATCCGTCGGTCGACGGCCCCCGCGCTCTCGACGCTCTTGCTCGTGTACTTCGCGACGTACGCGGCCACGGCGTCGTCCGTGAGCCTGCCGCCGTCGCTTCCGGCGAGCGGGTGGGCGTCGAGCTGGGTGCCGAACCTCAGTCGGCCGTCGCCGTACGCCGCGGACCAGGGAAGAGTGAGCGCCACAGCCGCCGCGGCTGACCGGACGGTCTCCAGGAGAAGATCGGTGCCCGCCCACGACGGAGGATGCGAGGCCGGACCGTCGGGACCGTCCAGGCGGACGACCGCGTGGAAGTGGATCGCACCGCGCCTCTGGTACTCGGCGACCTTGGCGGCCGAGACGCGGGTCAGCCGACGGATCTCGCCGCGGCCGACGCCCATCCTGGTGGCGAGGTGGTGGTAGAGGTTGTCACGGAACGCCTTCCACAGGGCCGGCGCGGAGGCGTTCCACAGGATGTGGCCCGGATAGTCGTAGCAGGCGGTGCACAGCGGTTGCCCGACGAGGAAGTCCGCGCCCGGGTGGGTGCTGCCGCAGCCGTGTCGCCCGCTGTGTTCGCAGCGCCCACGCCGGGCCGGGTGGCAGATGCCGACTCGATGGACCCGGCCGAACGAAGGGGCGGTAAGAGTGACGAACAGGCGGGGGTGGGTCCGTACGGAGTCCGGGATTCCCTTGCCGCCGGTGAGTCCGGCGCGGACCAGGTGGAAGGTGTCGCCGCTGTGTTCGCGGGAGCAGGGTGCGCAGCGGGAGGCCCGCCGGTTGCGGCAGCGGACGGCGAGTCGGCCGCCCGGCTCGGTGGCCGTTGTGTAGTGGCGGAGGACTTCGCCGGTGTCGGAGGCGAGGGTAGTGGCGTGTCCGGCGAGGTAGACCGGTGCCGTGCAGCCGCCGGTGGCACGGATCTGGTCGAGCCAGCGCGCCAGGTCGGGCATGTCACCGAGGCGGACGAAATCTCTTTCGATTTCTGACAGTTGGCGCAGCCGCGCCTCCCGGTCGAGGAAGGCGCGGCGCGCGGTGGGGTCGGTGTACGGGTTGATGCCGGGTTGGGTCATGGCGGATGTCTCCAGGGCCAGGGTTCGCCGGGCCCCGGCCGGGCCAGACATGCATCGGCTCGGCCGGAGTCCTGGTGGGGGCGGGCGGCGGGGGCGGTTGGGCCGGTTGGCACGTTGATCACGTCCTTCAGGTGGTGTGGGTGAGGCTCTGGACGATCCAGGTCACGGCATGGATGACCGGGTCGGTCCAGCCGATGCGGTCGAGGTAGATCCCAAGCAGGCCGACCAGCACGACCTGCCAGGTGCGCAGTTCGCCCGAACGGACCAGGAGGAAGGTGACGACCGCGAGAATGACGATCAGGACTGCGGTGGTGTCCATCAGACGTAGACCCCTTCGTCCGACTCGTCCGCCGCGTGGAGGCCGGGCCAGGAAGGGGCGAGGCGGGCATGCTTCCTGGCGGCGCGGCGGGCCTGTTCGGGGGTGATGTGGATGGAACGCGCCCTGATCCACTGGCCGTCGGTGTCCGCCGTAATCGCGACGCCCTGTTCGGCGAGAGTGATGCGCTGAGCAGCGGCCAACGCGTCCTTGTTCAGGTCGCCGAGCGCCATCTCCGCCGTGCCTTCGTCGCTCACGCGGTGACAGACGCGGCCGGCCAGCTGGGCGCGCAGGGCCGTGACGCCGGGGCCGAGGTCGGATCCGACGCGTTGCCCCGCGATCACGAGGTGCACGCCCAGGGCGGCGCCGAGTTGGGCGAGCCGCAGGAGGTGGGTGGAGATCTCTCCGACTTCCGCCTTGTCGTCCCTGGTGGCGACAAGGTACAGCTCCGCCACCTCATCCACGATCACGACGACGGGTGACTTGCGGAGCTTGGCCGGGAGGTCCCACACCGACCGGGCCCCGACCGAGCGGCACAGCTGCATGCGTGCCTCGGTCTCCGCGACGAGGTCGGCCAGGAGGCGTGCGGCCTCGGTCCGCGTCGATGCCAGCGCCGACAGCCGGTCTTCGAACAGGGACAACTCCATGCCGCCCTTGAGGTCGATACCGAACAGAGCAACGCGTTGCGGAGCGAGTTCCTTGACCAACGCGGCGACCAGGGTGGACTTGCCGGAGCGGGTGGCGCCGACGATCAGCCAGTGCGGCGCGCGGCGCAGGTCGATCACCCAGGCTCGACCGTCCCCCAGCAGTCCGACGACCGCCCGAAGGGGTCGTTCGCGCAGCCGGTACGGCAGCACCGGGGCCACGAGCGGGTCCCAGGCCAGCGCGGACAGCGTCACGAAACCGCGCTCGCTGGAGAACAGCCGTACCGAATGCACTCGCCAGGTGTGGGTGAGGGCTTCGACGGTGTCGCGGTAGTGGTCCGGCGTCTGTCCGGGGTGGAGGCGCACGGTCACCTCCAACCCACCGCGTCGCAGTTTCGGGAGTCCGATGCGAGGAGGAACGGGCCGGAGGGGATCGCCCCGCACTGCCATCCCGCCGACCACGGCCCGTGCGGGGCGGCGAGCCACGGCCAGGCCGAGGTTGGTCGTCAGCCGGCGCCAGGTAAGGAGAACCCGGATCAGGGCCGCGGGGTAGCCGAGCAGGCACCACCACAGGTGGGGGTGAGTGCGCCGAAGGCCAGGGGCGATGCTCAGCCCGATCAGGACCACGGCGAGGAATCCCAGCCAGAGAAGCTGAAGCACGGACACGCTCATCCCCCGTTCTCCATCGCGGTGTTGTGCGCCTCGGTCTCCAGGTCGCGTGCCTGGCCGACAGCCTTGGCGGCGAGGCCCGCGATGTGGTCGAAGAGCTGAGCACCGCTGTCGTCCGGGGCGAACGGGTCGATCTCTTCGGCGAGGTCTCCGAGTTCGCGCAGGAGACCCCGGAGCCGGACGCGGTTCGCGCCGGTCATCAGGAGTCGGCGCCCTTGCGCGAGGCGGCCGGGACGGCCGGGGCCGGCGCGGGGGTGATGGAATCGGCACGGAAGGACAGACCGTGCCGGTCTCCCATGGCCCAGGAGAAGGCCGTCAGACCGGTGACGTGCACCTGAACGCCTTCGACAACGCCGGCGGGCTCGCCCGAGACGCTGATCTCGATGATCGAGGCCCGCCGACCGTCCTGCCGTACGGCGACCCCGACCGTGTACACGGTGTGGCCGTCACGGTCCTTGCGCACCTCACCGGTTTCTCGGTTCGCCACCCGCGCCTCAGGGGCAACGATGCAGGTCATCGTGCCGAGCCGGGTGCCATCAACGGGAATGGACTGCATGAGCGCACACTCCAAGGTCACAAAGGCCGCATGACGCCATTCGTCAAACGTACTTACCTTTGCTTCTCGATGATGCGCCGCCTTGACGCCCGAGCGCAAGCGATTCATGCTTACGTTTAACGCCTAGCGACTGACGACAGCCTCACTGCATGCGGCCCGAGCTGGGCAAACGACCACAAACGAACGCTCGACAGCACACGCGCGAGGCGGGCGAGGCGCCCGCACCAAGGGGTCAACCACGATGACGATCATCCGAAACGAGGCGCTGCACAAGCAGGTGGCCGCGGCCATGAGGCAGTCCATCGCCTCCGGCGAGTGGCCCCCCGGCACCCAACTGCCCACCGAGACGGATCTCGCAGAGACGTACGGCGTCTCCCGACCAACCGTCCGGCTCGCCGTGGCAGCTCTCCGCAACGAGGGCCAGTTGGACGTGAAGCAGGGACGCGGCACCTTCGTCCGGACCACCGTCCACGGCCCCGCCGGCACTGTCGAACGCACCATCACCCTCAGCGGCAGCCACTACGAGGCGCCCACCGACACGTGGTTCGGGCACGGCGAAGAGCCGACCGTCTACCGCACGCGCACCGACGCCATCACAGCCCCACTGCTAGAGATGGGCGAGGGCGAGATGATGCTTGGCTGTGACCGCCTGATCGCCGACCCGGCAGGCGAGGGGCGCGCGCTGCACCGACTGCTGCTCCCCATGGAGCGCATCGAGGACACCCCGCTCAGCCAGCAGCCCACCGCCACCCCCGCCGAGGCGTACGCGATCCTGGCCGCCGCCGGCCGCGAACTCACCTGGCGTGACCGGGTCAGCGCCCGCGTCCCCCAGCCCGACGAGCGCGAGACCCTTCGCCTCTCTGAGGCCGCTGTCCTACTGGTCGTGCACCGCATCACTTACGACGAGGCGTCGAACCTCCCTCTCCTGGTCGAAGAGACCCGGCTCGGCGCCGAGACCACCGGGCTCACGTACGCCGTCGAAGCCCGGAAGCCCAAGCGCGCCGCCCGCACGGCGAAGGCCGCCCGCTGACAGCACGCGCGCAGCATTCAGCCCCCATGCCCAGGCCGGACGTGGGGGCTGTCGCATACCTTCTTCACTTACTCAAGGGCGCACACGACGCGGCGCGCGGCCCAGGCCGCTCGCCGTCGCTCCTGTCTTCGCCCCGTTCCGGCGGCGGCCGGCCGCGCACGGGGCTGAGGTCAGAACCGGCGGTGGCTGGGGCCGGCGGCTCCGCGGTTTTACCCACCTCTCCGGACCGGGACCCGCGTCGAGCAAGACCGGGGGGCCACTCGGCCAAATTGCGGTCAGGCCCAAAGAGCCCTGACCGAGTCGCAACAGCTTACGGCCCCCCGATCATGCTCGACCCCAGACCTGACAGGACACCGGCCAAAACCGCTCCACCGCCCAGGACAGCGCCCTCCCAAGCATCAGAGCCACGTTCAGCCTTGTCGCGTGCATGCGTCGGCGCATGACCTGGCGCTTTACTCGTCTTGCCTGCATAGCTGTGCGGCGACCTGTAGACTGTGGCCCGTTTCGGCGGCCCTAGCGTGGAGCCAGTGTGGACTACAACTACGAGTCCCTCCTCAATCAGCGATTCCAAATGCTTTGCCAGTCGCTCTTGGTGAGCGAATACCCTGGGGTTCAGTGCTTCCCGGTAGGCATGGCTGACGGCGGAAGAGATGCTACTGCTCGTTCTGGTAGCCACGCTGACATGGTTTTCCAGGTCAAGTTTACATCCAAGCCTTCGTCAATCAAGGATCCGGTTAAGTGGATTACTGATTCGATCGATGGCGAGCTTGAGAAGATTCGGCGACTCCAAGAACGAGGGGTCACAAAATACTTCCTGATCACCAATATGCCTCCGAGCGCGAATCTTGATACCGGAATGATCGACAAGGTTGATAGATATCTGCGACAGCATGTCCCTATCGATGCTCAATGCTGGTGGAGAGATGACCTCGATCGACGCCTTGACAACAATTATGATCTGAAGCTCCGATATCCTACCTTGCTAAATGGGCCGGACTTGCTTCGCCTTGTAGTAGAGAGAATGGGGCCCGACGAAAGCCGTCGGCGCCGACAACGCGCCCTTACCTCGTATTTCGCGCACCAGTTTGATCAGGATTTGTCGATCAGATTCAAGCAGGCGGACTTGTTGCCAAGTTCCCTCTTTGATCTATTCGTTGATGTCCCAGTGGCTCTGACACTTAGTTCAGATCGCGACAATGATGAATCTCTCAGGCACTATGTCGATGCCGTGAATCGCGGACTGCGACTAGAGGACCAAGATTCATCCGTGCGCACCATCAGCCATGGCGTGGTTTATCGCGCGGTGCATGGGGATGCTGCGGACAGCCTGCCGGAAAGGTATTACACTTTCGGCGAGTTCAGGTCTCCTCTAGCAGGAGGGGCCGACCTCCTACTAGATGCCGAATTCATTGATTCATTCTCTCGAATCGTTCTAGAAGGAGCGCCAGGGCAAGGAAAATCCACCCTGGCCCAGTACATTGCGCAGGTTCACCGCGCTCGACTACTTCAGCACGACGACGTCAAACTGCCTTCCGGCCACGCATCCTCCGCAGTCATGGTGCCGTTTAAGATCGAGCTTCGCGATTTGGCTTCCTGGCTGAATGGATTTGACCCCTGGTCAGGAAAAGCAGGAACCCCTCACGAAGGTAAGCGATCCCTCGAAGGCGCACTCGCTGCACACGTTGAGAGATATTCCGGAGGTCACGAATTCACCGTCGCAGACGTAGCGTTCCTGGTTGAGGAACACCCTGTGTTAGTTATACTTGACGCCCTTGATGAGGTAGCAGACCTCGAAGACCGCGAGAAAGTAGTCGAGGAGGTAACTGCCGCCGCAACACGGCTTAGCCAGAACGCGCACCGAGTCCGGTTCCTGGTTACAAGTCGTCCCACGGCCGTGTCAAATGCACCGTCATTCTCGCGTCAAAGATTTCAGCACCTAAGACTTGCCGCCATTACTCCTGAGATTGCCCTTGAGTATGCTAGTCGATGGGGGAAGGCGCGCAATCTTAAAAAGCAGGATATTGTCGAGATTCGAGACATCCTGTCGCATAAAATGTCGGCCCCCCACATGGCAGAGCTAGCAAAGAATACAATGCAGCTCTCCATCCTCCTTAGCTTGATTTACCACAAAGGCTCCAGCCTGCCCGACAAGAGGACGGAGCTCTACGACGCGTATGTTGATTCATTCTTCAATCGCGAAGTAGAAAAGAGCAAGATCGTCCGCGAGAATAGAAATCTGCTGATCTCGATCCACCAGCACCTGGCCTTCTATATCCATGCTAGAGCTGAAGGGCAGCGCACAACTGGACGTATCGATCGCGACGAGCTACATGCCGTGGTCCGAGCGCGCCTCAGGGTTCTACGGCAGCCCGAGGATCTCTTCGACGACCTGTTGACAGGAATGGTCGAGCGTGTGGTCGCGCTCGTCTCGCGAGTGGAAGGTACATACGAATTCGAGGTCCAACCTCTCCGCGAGTACTTCGCCGCGCGGTATCTTTATGATACCGCGCCTTATACCTCAGCGACGCTATCGGCATCAGGGACTAAACCTGACCGATTTGAGGGGATCGCACCGAATCCCTACTGGTTGAATGTGACTCGCTTCTTCGCTGGATGTTTTACCGTCGGCGAGCTTCTGGATCTTTCCGAGCGTGTGTCCGTACTTTGCGGGAGGCCCGAATTCCGCGGTTTGAGCTATCCGCGCGTGTTGGCCCTGTCGCTATTGCAGGACTGGGTATTCTTTCAGTCAGTCCCAGCGACTGAGCGGCTAATCGACAGGCTATTCGATCAGGCAGGTATTCGATGGGCTGAACGCCGGACGCGCGGGCATGCCCTTGCTTTTGGCGCCGAATCAGACGTTAACGTCTCTCTAGTGGGCAAGGCTGGCGGCTCCTACCTTGTGGATAAATTGTGGGAGATCGTCGAATCCGAGTCTCCTAGCGAGCGCGTGCGCGCTGCCTGTGATGTCATCAGGAGCCAAAAAGCGAATAATTCCATTTCTGTCGACGAGATGTGGCAGCGCACGCTTGAAAGCAAGCAAACGACCCAGGAAAAATGCGATTGGATCGTCATTGGTGGATGGCTCGGCGTATTCACTCAAATGAGGCCAGGGCAGCTTGCGGCGGATGATACTTCGCTGATGGAAATTCTCCCTAGCCTAGTGGAATCAGGCGCCAACTTTGACAGTTGTAGCGCAACTTTGGTGCGTGCTGCCGCTGATTGCGTTCTCTCAGACAGCCTATCTGCTAGCCCGGGCGGTTTCCTTAGTCGGCTTGCCTTCATGGTTAATCCGACGCTTTGGACAATGTTTTCTCAGGACGGGCATCCATCCGTACAAAGGTACATGGAAACCGCGCTGTCTAATATGCGGGCCACTTCGCCCTCTGAAACCTTTGAGGCAGTTTCGCAGCTTGGTTCCCGGATGCTACAAGCTGCAGCCGTCGAAACCACGGATAATCTGACATTCTGGAAGGGTTTCCTTGGCGATTTGAACAGTCATTTCGGAGAAAATTGGTCCGGGGTTTGCATCGGTATTGCCTCTGGGGCAATTCGGTCTCCGAAGGAGCGGGGAGCTGGAGCCGATCGTCTCTTCGATCGAAACTTTTCATTTGTCGATCGCGTCAGAAACGCTAAGCGTCGTAGCAAGCAAGTTTCATGGTGGTCGAGCCAGCTTGCAGAAGCAGCGTCTGATCTCGATAGACTTACCTGGCTTGCAATGGTCTATGTGTGGGCTGAGCCTGAAACAATTTCCCAACTCTGGGGACTTATTGAGTCAACTATTGGCGATACCTCTGAGCAAGATCGCCATCGACTCTACCAGCTAACGCGAATCAGCTTCAGGTTTTCACCCCGCTCGACCAAATTCATTCCAATCGATCGCAAGTCGTCCGTCTTTTCTAGCCAAGATGACCTCATGCGTTCATTGTTTTTTGAGCGCATCGAGCCTTGCGTAGAGAAAGACAGATTTGTTCTTCGTGCTGGCAAGATGGAGAACAACGCCAGGCTTGCCGGATTGGTTATTGACCATGCCTGGGAGCGGTTCTTTGCTGGCTCCATGAGTGAGACCGACTTTATGTCTACAGTTGATCGGCAGTATGCGCCCGGGGTTTTCCCATTGGCGCATGACTCTCGTCATGCTTTCAAAATGGGCAAGGTTAAGCCGCTTGCAGAAAATGCCATGGAAAGGCCGTGGGATATGCCGTCGAATGTCCTGGCGGTGGCGGAGTACTATTTCTCAAGGCGTAGCGTGCAGATCAAACCGGTGCTGCGAATTGCCGAAGAGCAGGGCTGGTTCTGATCGGAAATGTCAAGCCGGATTAGTTAGATAATTTAGGCTGAGGGCAACATGGCTGACCGGGCGTGACGTTTCTGTATAGCCTGCGGTGCAGCAAAAGAGACCAGCAGGCCGGGGCCAGTGCTAGCTTGCGTAGGCACTGGCCCCGAGTCGTCATGCTGACTCGTGTCGGACATGCGCCGCGAGGCACAGCAGTTCTTCGAGGCTCAGCCAGCCCCCGTTGCCCTTCAGCCGCACGACCGGCCCGCCGTTAGCGTCGGTGTCAGCAATGGCACGGAGCTGCGAGCGCTCCACCCCGCACAGCGCCAGGAGCGCGTTGAGCTGATCCGCGGTTCTGCGTGCGGCTCGCCAGCCGGCAGCGTAGTCAACGCCCGGCATCCACACCCACGACTCCGGGTCGAGGTCCGCCGCCAACTCCGCATCGAAGTCGTCGTCCCCGTGCAACAGTCCCTCAACTCCCCTGATCAGCAACCGAACCGGCGTCATTCGTGCACAGGCATGCCGAGGAGCCCGATACCATCGGCATCGGGTTCCGACCCACCGGACCACCCCACTCCGGCCAAGGTGACGGGGTGGTCCGGTTCGTCTTCAGTTGTGGTGGATCAGGTCAGATGCGGTGATCCACGAGCTGGTTCAGACCCGCTTTCCTCGCGACGGATGCGCTTTGCGAGCTGAAGCCGTGCGCGCTCGCGGAAGCCCGGCTCGGCACACCACTCGGCCACCTCTCGGTGTGTGGCCCGTCGGCTCGAAGAGATGATCCTCATGGGCCAGGTGAACTGGCCGTCCAGCCACCACCAGGTCACCGCACGACCGACCCAAGATCGCAGGTTTCGGCGCCTCACTCGGGCACCGCCGGATCAGCCGGGTAGAGCTTGACCACGTACGAGGTCAGCCCGACGAAGGCCAGCGCGCGCACCTCTCCGTATGTGGCGAGCCGGTGGCCGATGGTCTGCACTGCCGGCGGGCCGAGCAGGTCGTCGAAGTAGTCCTGCTGCTCGGAGCTGAGTGGCAGCGCCCGCAGTGACGAGAGCAGCGCCGTCATAGCGTCCGAGAGCGTGGCGAACTGTGCGGGCCCGGTGACTCCCTTGACCTCCACAGTCACCGGGAACGAGTCAGACGAGGAAGCCTCCGCGGTCGTGGTCACCGGGCTGACACCTCCCCGGCGCGACGCGGGTGCCGCCGGTGGACCCCGACCGTCTGACCGTTCACAACGATGTACCGGGCCAGTGCCGTGCGCAGTCCCGCACCGCAGTAGTGGCACCTCGTTGCCGCCACCCCGGACGCCGCCCGTCGGCTCCAGGTCATCACGCACCACCTTCCGGCCCCACCAGGGCCCAAACGATCTTTCCGATGCCCTCTGGTCGCGGCCCCCAGCCCCACTCCGACGACAGCTCCTCCACCAGGCTGAGCCCGCAGCCCGAGACGTCGTCGGGCCCGGTCGACCGGCGGATGCCAGGCTTCTCGTTGCTGGCGTCGTGCACTTCGATGCGAAGGTGCCCGTGCACCATCTCCAGCCGCAGGGCAATCTCCCTGCCGGGGGACACCCGGGCGTGCACCACCGCATTGGCCACCAGCTCGCCGATCACCAGTGCACCGTTGTCGAGGAGGCCCGCCCCGTCGGGAACCTGCCCGAGGAAGTCCCGCAGGTGGCGCCGGGCCACCCCGGACGATCGCCGGTGCCGGGCCAGCATCACTTCGAACGGGGCCGCCGCGGCAGCCTGCGTGTGGGGGCCGTCGTCGACCCGGAGCCTTCCCGAGCTGATCACGTGCACCACTCTCCCGATGCTCGGACAGGGAGCCGGAACCTGGTCGTTCCGGCCCTCGGCACCAGATTGCCGAGAGGGAATGCACGCGACGTACCCAAGCTGATTACCCACCGTGGGTAAACTCACGGTCAATCAACTCACTTGCAGCGACTACTGATCACCGGCGGTGGTAGTGGTGACCGAAGCGCGTCTTCCGGACCGGCTCCCACCGGTTCTGCTCTCCAACCCGGAAATGGTCACCGCGTGCCGTGCACGGGACTTCGCGGAGGTCTTCCGCCTGCTCAAACTCGCCGGTGTCTACCCGTCGCTCATCGCCCGTGCCTGCGACCTGACACCGAGCCGAGTCGGCGAGGTCATGGCCGGCAGACGCAGGATCGAGAAGATCGATCTTGTCGAGCGGATCGCCGACGGCCTTCACATCCCCGGCCACATGCTCGGACTGGCTGCGCGGGCCTGGGAGCAGGAGCCCCCCGCACCGCAGACCGGGCGCTGGCTTCCGCAGCCGTCCGCCCCCACACACCGGCTCGGTGCGCCGCTCGATCCGGAGTTCTTCGTCGACCACCTGCGCTGCGTGATGCCTGGCCATTACAAGGCCGCAAACCTCCTGGGCTCGCGCCACGCACTCGACTCCGTGACCCGGAACCTCCAGCAACTGGACCGCCTCCAGCAGAACGCTGACGGTAGGACCCGGGACGAACTGCTCGGTATCGGCGCCCGCACCGCGGAATTCCTGGGCTGGCTCCACCAGGACCTCGGAGACTTCGACCAGGCCGTGTACTGGTCGGACCGCGCCATGGAGTGGGCACAGGAGAGCGGCGACGACGTCATGGCCGCCTACGTGCTGTTCCGCAAGAGCAACCAGGCCACCGCCCGCCGCAACGCGCAGCAGGCCGTAGGGCTGGCCCGCGCCGCCCAACGCTCCACCGGCGCCACGCCGCGCATCCGGGCCCTGGCCGCGCAGCAGGAGGCCCAGGGCCACGCACTCATGGGAAATCCGCGCTTCGCCCAGGCAAAGTTCGACGAGGCCCACGAACTCGCCGCTGAGCAGGACGACTCGCACAACGACGATGCCCTCGATCTGGCGTACTGCACGCCGACCTACATCGAGATGCAGCGCGCCAACTGTCTGATCGAACTCGGTGATCCGCACACCGCCGTGGCCATGTTCGAGGCCGAGCTGCGTGCCCTGCCGACGATCTACCGCAACGACCAGGGCGTCTACCTCTCCCGACTGGCCCGCGCGTACGCCGTCTCCGGTGGGCCGGAACAGGCCGCGGCAGCGGCCGACCGGGCCCTGTCGATCGCCATCGACACCGAGTCCGCGCGAGCCATGTCCGAGCTGTCCGCAGCCGGGAAGGCACTCCAGCGGTGGAACGCCGTGCCCGAAGTAGCCACATTCACCAGTCGATTGACGCTGATGACCACCACGGCCAGCTCTCGACCGTCGGCCATCTGATGGGAGAGGGTGGGCCCATGGACGCACTGATCACGGCCGCCACCTCCGCCGACGAGCGCCGACGCGGAGCCAAGGTCGCCGTACTGCCGGTCGGCAGCTTCGAGCAGCACGGTGATCACCTGCCGCTGACCACGGACACCGTCGTCGCCAGCCTGATCGCCCAGCGGATCGCCACCGACTACGACCTGTTCCTCCTGCCGCCCATCACGGTGTCCTGCTCCCACGAGCACGCCCACATGCCGGGCACCGTCAGCATCAGCGCCGCCACCCTCTACGCCGTGATCAACGACATTTGGAAGTCCCTCCAGGCCTCCGGGGTCCCCGGCCTGCTCATCGTGAACGGCCACGGCGGCAACTACGTCCTCTCGAACGTCGTCCAGGAGGCCAACACCACCGGTCCGAGCGTCGCTCTCTTCCCCGTACGCGAGGACTGGCACCAGGCCCGCGCCGATGCCGGTCTGGAGAGCAGCAGCACCGAGGACATGCACGGCGGCGAACTGGAGGTGTCCCTGCTCCTCCACGGCGCCCCGCACCTCATCCGCGACGGGATCGAGCAGGACGACCACTCCGCCCCGGACCGCCCCTATCTCCTCACCCTCGGTATGTCCGGCTACACCGCCAACGGCATCATCGGCCAGCCGTCACTCGGCACGGCCGCCAAGGGCGGGCTTCTCCTCGAAAGCCTCTCCCGCAGCGCCGCCGCTCATCTCGACATCCTCACCAAGGGCTGACGCCCCGGCCGAGAACGCGACTCGGCCCCTCTCCTACGCCAGGAGAGGGGCCGAGTTTCAGGCGGATCAGGCCGCGGCCGGAGCCTTCGCGGAGGCCTGCGCCGGGATGGTCGCCGACTCGGTCAGCAGGTCACCCTGCGGGTTGTTGTAGGCCTCGCGGTCGAGATTGCCCTCGCGAGCAGCCACGATGACAGGTGTTACAACTTGACCGGCCACGTTGGTCGCGGTGCGGACCATATCCAGGATCGGGTCGATCGCCAGCAGCAGGCCGACGCCCTCCAGCGGCAGGCCCAGGGTGGAGAGGGTCAGGGTCAGCATCACGATCGCGCCGGTGAGGCCGGCGGTGGCGGCCGAGCCGATCACCGAGACGAAGGCGATCAGCAGGTAGTCCTTGATGCCCAGCTCGATGCCGTACACCTGGGCGACGAAGATCGCGGCCAGCGACGGGTAGATCGCGGCGCAGCCGTCCATCTTGGTGGTCGCGCCGAACGGGACCGCGAAGGAGGCGTACTCGCCCGGGACGCCGAGGCGCTCGGTGACGCGGCGGGTGACCGGCAGGGTGCCGACCGAGGAGCGGGAGACGAAGGCCAGCTGGATGGCGGGCCAGGCGCCCTTGAAGAAGTTCAGCGGGTTGAGGCCGGCGGCGAACTTCAGGAGCAGGGAGTAGACCACGAACAGCACCAGCGCGCAGCCGACGTAGACGTCCACGGTGAGCGTCGCGAAGGGCTTGAGGAGGTCCCAGCCGTACGTGGCGACGGACTTGCCGATCAGGCCGAGGGTGCCGAGCGGCGACAGCCGGATGACCCACCACAGCGCGGTCTGGACGAGCTCCAGGACGGACTCGCCGAGCTTGAGGACCGGTTCGGCCTTCGCGCCGAGCTTCAGGATCGCGGCGCCGGCCACGACCGCCAGGAAGACGATCTGGAGGACCTCGACCTCGGTGAACGCGGTGACGATGTTGGTCGGGAAGATCCCGGTCAGGAAGTCGACCCAGGTGCCGGTGGTCTTCGGCGCCTTGAGGCCCTCGGTCGTGAGCGCGGTGCCCTCACCCGGGTCGGTCAGCAGGCCGAGGCCGAGACCGATGGCGACGGCGATCAGCGAGGTGATCAGGAACCAGAGCAGCGTGCGGGCGGCCAGGCGGGCCGCGTTGGTGACGTTGCGGAGGTTGGCGACGCTGACCAGGATCGCGGTGAAGACCAGTGGCGGCACGGCCAGCTTGAGCAGCTGGACGAAGATCTTGCCGATCGTCTCCAGGGTGGTGGCGAGCCAGGAGATCTCGGCGGTGCGGGCGAGGTAGCCCAGCAGGACGCCGAGCACGAGGCCGGCGACGATCTGGACCCAGAACGGGGTCTTCCGGATCTTGGCGAGCACGGAGGGCGACGAGGTCGCCTCGGGCGCTGTGGACATGACGGTGCGGCTCCGGGGAGTGCGTCAGGTGACGGAGAGGGGGGAGGGGAACGCGGCGGCACGGCGCCCGGGGCGGTCGGGGGGACCCGGCCCGGGTTCAGAGGCGTGCCGCCGGAATACAGCTCGGGGCGCGACAGGGGCGCGGGCTGTCCACCGCACCGGTCAGGCAGCACGCGCGCGCGGCCACGGGCATGGGGCCCATGCCGTGCGTCCGGGGTGCTCCTGAGGTGGTCATGGCCGACACGTTAGCAGTAAAGATTTGAGATGTTCAAAGTAGTTGTTTGAGTTCCGGACACGAACGACACTGACGCACCATCAGATCATCCGATCGGGGTCGATTGACCCTGCGCTAGTTATACGTATAACTTGAAGGGACGACCACCACAGAACCCGGAGACCCCCATCCATGGGCTACCTCGCCCTGCTGCGCGCCCCGCACGTCGGCCGACTGCTGTCCGGCACCCTGCTGGGCCGCCTGCCCGCCGGCATGACCGCGCTCGTCATCGCCCTCGCGCTGCGCGAGGCCGACGCGCCGTACAGCAGGATCGGGCTGGCCACCGCCGCGTACGCGATCTCGGCGGCCATCGGCGGGCCGGTGCTCGGACGGATCGTGGACCGCACCGGCCAGCCCAGGGTGCTGCTCGTCTCGGCGGTGGTGGCCGGCACCGGGTACGCGCTGCTGGCGACGGCGCCCGGCTCCGCGCTGGCCGCGCCGGTCGGGGCGGCGATCGCCGGACTGGCCATGCCGCCCCTGGAACCCTGCCTGCGCTCACTCTGGCCGGATGTGGTCGAGGAGGAGCAGCTCGACACCGCCTACGCCTTCGACTCCGCCACCCAGCAGATGCTCTACGTGGCCGGACCGCTCACGGTGGCCGGGATCGCCGGGACGGCCGGCCCGGTGGCCGCGCTCTGGGTGGCGGCCGGGCTCGGCCTGGCCGGCTCCCTGATCGTGGCCACCACCGCGCCGGCCCGCGACTGGCAGGCACCCCCGCGCGCCCACTCGGCCGGACTGCTGGGACCGCTGCGCTCCCCCGGGCTGGTGCTGCTGCTGATCGGACTGGCCGGGGCCGGCTGGTCCGTCGGCGCGCAGAACGTCCTGTTCATCGCGTACGCCGAGGCCCACGAGGGCGCGATCCCGGGCGGCGCGGGGACGCTGCTCGCGCTCGCCGCGGTGGGCGGCCTGCTGGGCGCGCTGGCGTACGGCGCGGTGCGGTGGCGCAGCAGCACGGCGACCCGGACCTGGGTGATGGCCCTCGGGATGGCGCTCTCCTACCTCCCGCTGGTGTTGCTGCCCGGGCCGTACCCGATGGCCGCGCTGGCCTTCCTGTCCGGGGTCGCGCTGGCGCCGCTGCTGGCGGCGGCCTTCGTGCTGGTCGCCGAGCTGGCGCCGACGGGCACGGTGACGGAGGCGTTCGCCTGGCTGGTGACGCTGTTCGCGACCGGCAACTCGCTCGGCTACGCGGTCTCCGGCACGCTCGCGGAGGGCTCGCTGCGCTCCGTGGCGCTCTGCTCGGTGGGCGGGATCGGGCTCGGCGGGCTGCTGCTCCTCGGCTCCCGGCGCTGGTTCCACCCGCTGCCGCAGGGCCGGACGGCGACGGCGGCCGAACCGGTGCCGGTCGGCTGACCCTCCCCCGTACGGGACGTCGGGACAGGACCTACGGCGCGGCCGTCGTGGAGCTGCGCAGCACCAGCGAGGTGGCGAGCGGGGCCACCGGGGCGACCGGTTCGCCGCGCAGCAGTCCGGCGAGCGCGGCCACACCGGCCCGGCCGAGCTCCTCGCCGGGCAGGTCGACGGTGGTCAGCGGCGGGGCGAGCAGACCGGCCACGAAGATGTTGTCCATGCCGACCACCGAGAGGTCGGCGGGCACCCGGAGCCCGAGTTCGGCCGCGGCCTGGTAGACGCCCGAGGCGACCACGTCGTCGTCGCAGATCACCGCGTGCGGGCGGTCGGGGTGCTCCAGCAGCCGGTGCGCCACGCTGCGGGCGGCCGGCTGGCCCTCGTTCAGGCTGACGCCGAACTCGACCACCTCCAGGTCCAGCTCGCGGGCGGCCTCCTCGAAGGCGGCCTGGCGGACCCGGAAGGTGTACGCGGCGTGGGTGGAACGCAGCCGGCCGATCCGGCGGTGGCCGAGGGCGGCCAGGTGCTCGACGGCGGCGCGCATGCCGCCGGCCACGTCGAGCTCGACGGTGGGACGGGCCCGGTCGGTGCCCGGGTCGGCGTCCAGGAAGACGGCGGGGGTGTCGGCGGGCAGCTCGCCGAGCTGGCTGTCGTCCGGTGAACAGATCACCAGGCCGTCGAAGCGGCTGGTGGTGGCGGCCGCGGCGAGGGTGGCGCTGCCCCAGCCGGAGCTGACCACCACGGCCAGGCCGTGCTTGCCGGCCTCCTCGTGGACGCCCTCCAGCACCCGGCCGAAGAACGGGCCGAGGATGTTGGGCACCGCCAGCAGGATCATGCCGCTGCGGCCCAACCGCAGTTGCCGGCCGGCCGCCTGCGGGCGGTAGCCGAGGCTGCGGGCGGCCTCCCGGACCCGCTCACGGGTGGCGTCCGAGACCCGGCGTCCGGCCTCGGCCCCGGAGAACACCAGCGAGACGGTCGCCTGGGAGACCCCGGCCAGCCGCGCCACGTCCCGCCCGGTCGGCCGGCGGACGGGCGGCGGCCAGGTGCCGCTGGTCACGGCCGACGCGGGAGCGGCGTGTTCCCCGGGGTCGGTGTGCTCGCCGGGCCCGTCGTGCTCCCCGGACCCCGCGTGCTCATCGGGCCCCGCGTGCTCGTCGGACCCCGCGTGCTCGTCGGACCCCATGTGCTCCTCGGGCCCGGCGTGCTCCTCCGGCCGAACAGGACGCGACGGCTCGGCGGGCGGGGAACCGGCGGGCGAAGGCCCACCGGACGGCGGCTCGGGGTTGGCGGGCACGGGTGTACGGGGGCTCAGCTCGACCGGTCGGCCGCCGCGCGGGCGGCCTCGTCGGCGGCGTCCTCCTCGGCGTTCTGCGCCGCGATCCGGTCGGCCGTCCGGCTGCGGATGCCGGAGACCTTGCCCGCGATCTGCGCCGACATCTCGTCCCGCTGCCGGCTCAGCAGCACGTAGCTCAGCGGGGCCGAGACGAGTGCCGCCAGCAGGAACAGGAACACCATGCCCGCCTCACCCCGGACCGGGATGACCTGGAAGTGTCCGAGCACCAGGGCGACCAGCAGACAGCCGAGGAAGATGCTGGCGCGCAGGCAGGTGTAGCGGAGCGCCGCGTGCGACCTGCCGCCGTTCACTTCGCTGCTCACTGGGGACACATCCTTACTGCGCGGGGGCGGGACCGGTCTCCCAGTGAAGCATGCCGTACGGCCGCCCCGGCGACGGGTCCCGGCGCTCAGCGGAGGTCGAGCCACATGATGACCTCGTCGCGGTCGTCCCCGGGGGCGACCCGGATGGTGCCGGGCACCCGGCCGACCTCCGTGTAGCCGCAGCGGGCGTAGAACCGCTCCAGGCCCTGCCCGCCGCGGACGGTCAGCCGCAGTCCGGTCAGTCCCCAGGCGCGGGCGGCCCGTTCGGCCTCGGCCAGCAGGGCGACGCCGTGGCCGCGGCCCTGGAGGGCGGGGTCCACCATGACCCGGCCCAGCCTGCGCCAGTGGTCCATCAGGCCGAACCGCAGGTCCTCGAAGATCAGCAGCCCGGCCAGCCGGCCGGTGGCGGTCTCGTGGGCGACCAGCAGCCGGTCCGGCCCGGCGGGTGCGACGGCGCCGAAGTGCTTCTCCGCCGTGATCCAGACCTCGTCCCGGGTGACCGGCGGGACGAAGCCGACGGCCCCGCCGGCGTTGGAGGCGTCGGTCCACAGCCGGACGACGTCCTCGCGCAGCTCCGGGGTGAGTTCGGGATCCAGGGTGAAGGTCAGTGTCATGGTCGCCGAGCCTAGGTCGTGGATCCACGACACCCGTCCGGCGGGTCAGCGGGCGGCGGCCACGGCCCGGTCCGGGGTGCTCCGCAGCGCCAGGCAGAGGCCGACGGCGACGGCGCAGAGCCCGCCGGCGGCGTACCAGGCGAGGTCGTAGTCGCCGAGGGCGTCCCGGGACAGGCCCGCCAGCCAGGCGACCGCGGCGGCGCCGATCTGGTGGCAGGCGAGCACCCAGCCGAAGACGATCGGGGCGTCCTCGCCGAAGTGCCGGCGGCAGAGCGCGACCGTGGGCGGCACGGTGGCCACCCAGTCGAGGCCGTAGAAGATCACGAAGGCCAGGATCGGCGGCTCCGGCGAGCCGGCGAACAGCTGCGGCAGGAAGAGCAACGACAGACCGCGCAGCGCGTAGTAGGCGATCAGCAGCCGGGCGGAGTCGAAGCGGTCGGTGAACCAGCCGCTGGCGATCGTGCCGATCACGTCGAAGACGCCGATCAGCGCCAGCAGGCCCGCCGCCGTGGTGACCGGCATGCCGTGGTCGTGGGCGGCCGGGATGAAGTGGGTGCCGACCAGTCCGGCGGTGGTCGCGCCGCAGATCGCGAAGGAGCCGGCCAGCAGCCAGAACGTCCGGCTGCCGGAGGCCTGCCGCAGCACCCGCAGCGAACGGGCCAGCGCCCCGCCGTCCCGGACCGGCGGGGCCGGCGGCTCGGTGGCCCCGTACGGCAACAGGCCGAGGTCGGCGGGGCGCTCGCGCATGAACAGCAGGACCGGGACGGCGACCGCGCTGGCGGCCAGCGAGACGGCGACCACGGCGGAGCGCCAGCCGTGGTGCTCGACCAGCCAGGCGCCGAGCGGCAGGAAGACCAGGTTCCCGGCGGCTCCGGCGGCGGTGAGGACGCCGGTGACCAGCCCCTGCCGGTCCTGGAACCACCGGCCGGTGACGGTGGTGGCGAAGGCGCCGGCCATCGAGCCGCTGCCGAGGCCGACCAGCACGCCCCAACAGAGGATCAGCTGCCAGGGCTCGGTCATCAGCATGGTGAGCCCGGCGCCGGTGGAGATGGTCAGCAGGGCGCAGACCACCACCAGCCGCACGCCGAAGCGGTCCATGAGGGCGGCGGCGAAGGGGGCGGTGAGGCCGTACAGGGTGAGGTTGACCGAGGTCGCGCCCGCGATCGTGGCGACCGACCAGCCGAACTCGTGGTGCAGGGCGTCCATCATCAGGCTGGGCGTGGAGCGGAAGCCGGCCGAACCGAGCAGGACGAGCAGGGAGATCCCGGCCACCACCCAGGCGTAGTGCAGCCGGGGACGGCCGGCGGGAGCAGGCGCCACGGGAGCGGGAGTCCCCGGAGCGGTGGGGGCGTGCTTGACGTTCGGTTCGTTCACCCGGTCGAGTGTCCCGGCACGGTCGGACGGACACGAGGATCCGGACTGCCAGATTTCCCAAGGAAAGCGACACCGGCCCCGAGGAGGACGCGGATTTCCGCGGGGCGGCCCGGCCTGACCGGAATTCACCCCTCCTACGGGTCGGATCGGACGGCGGCAGGCCGCACGCACCCCGAGCACGGCACGCCCCGCCACCGTCCAACCGCACTGCGCGGGCCCTGAACCCGCGCACACGCTCTCCGCACTCGCCGAGGACCCGCCCACGACCGGCAGACTGCGGCCCCCCTGCTGACAACGTCCCCCTGTGCACAGCAGCACCGCACCGGCGTTTCCGGTGGTCCCTCGGCGTCCCCTCGCGACGGAGCGCTGCACCCAAGAGTGATCAGTCGGATACGTCACGTCAATGGGTAGTCGGAAATTCGGAATGGTTGCGTCAGCTTTCAGCCGGATGATCGTCAGGTGAACCGCCACCGGCCCCCGGAGCGGCCGCCGAGCCGCCGGAACGTCGGCGCACCGGTTCGTCCCGACGTCCGCGCACCGGCCCGGATCACTGCGCCAGGGCCGCCCAGTCGACGCTCTCCAGCGGGTCCACCACCGGGGCTTCGGCGCCGATCTCGCACCAGACCCGCTTGCCCGAACCGTCCGGGTACCAGCCCCAGCGGTCGCAGAGCAGTTCCACCAGCTCCAGGCCCCGGCCGTTGGTGGCGTCCACGTCGGC
The DNA here is from genome assembly GCF_053603215.1 of Kitasatospora sp. NPDC004240. Classification (NCBI taxonomy): domain Bacteria; kingdom Bacillati; phylum Actinomycetota; class Actinomycetes; order Kitasatosporales; family Streptomycetaceae; genus Kitasatospora; species Kitasatospora sp. NPDC004240. Next base: position 72,107 of record NZ_JBSGFD010000008.1, read on the forward strand.
GCCCGCGTGCCGGGGCGCCGGGGCCGCCTGGCTGGCGTCCGCCACCTCGACCCGCAGCGGCCCGGCCATCGCCAACTCCGGTACGGCCGCGGGCCGCGCCGGCGCCGCATCGGGGCCGGCGGGTGCGGCGTCCGACCGCGCGGGTGCGGCATCGGACCCCACGGGTGCGGCGTCGGACCCCGCGACGTCGAACGCCTCAGCGTCGGCCCCTGCGGCGTCCACCGGCAGACAGAGGCGCAGGACGGCCGGACAGCCGGTGTGCACCACGGCGTTGGTCACCAGCTCGGAGACCACCAGCACCACCGTCTCGGCGATCGGGGCGTCCGGGTCCACGCCGTGGTTCAGCAGTCGTGAGCGGACCCACCGGCGGGCCCGGCCGACCTCGGCGGGATCCGCCCGCACCGCCAGCTGTACCTGAAGAACCTGCACCGCTCCACCACCCGCACTCGCAGTTCGGCCGTCGTGTCGATCGGGCCGGATCGTCCAGCCGGCCGGCCGGGGGCGCCCACCGCCTCCCGGGCCGCCGCGAACCCGTCCGCCGCGAACTCGTCCGTCGCGCACCGGCAGCGACGGGAATACGCCTCAGGATGATTCGGCGGATCGACCGCAGCAAGCGCTTCGGGCATATTCCAGCGATCGGGGGACAGGGCAGTGCATACTGTCCCGTTCACTCCGGCGAGCCTCGTACCGGTGACCGCCTACAGGCCGGACGGGTCGTGGCGAACCTATCGCCGGAACACTCCCGCACCACGCCCGCCACTCGCGAACCACCCGTGCGACATATGTCCAGGAACCTTCGAACATCGGAATCGGCGGCACGTCCCCCGATGTGACGATCCGAAACTCCCCGTTCCATTCTTCACGGATTCCCCCCGTCCGGGAAACCCGCCGGGATACCGTTGAGTAGGTAGCGAATCCGCGGCCCGGATCCCACGACAGGAGGGTGGTTGGTCATGCCCGCCCCCGGGAGCGTCCCGCGCTGGGACGAACAGCTCCAGCGCCGGCTCGCCCGCGGCGAGGAGACCGCGCTCGGCGAACTCTACGACCAGCTCGCGCCGATGGTGCACGGTCTGGCCGCGCGGATACTGGCCGACCAGGGCGCCGCCGACCAGCTCACCCGCGAGGTGTTCGGCCACCTCTGGGAGCACCCCGAGGCCTTCGACCCCGCCCAGGGCTCGCTGCGCTCCTGGCTCGGCGCCCTCACCCACCGCCGCGCGGTGGACCGGCTGCGACTGCGCCGCGGCGCCGGCGCCCCGGGCGGCGGACACCCGGGCGAGGAGGAGATCCGGGCCGTGGCCACGGCCGCCCGGGTCCAGTACGTGGTCGACTCCCTGCCGCAGACGCTGCGCGAGACCATCGCCGTCACCTACTACGACGGCCGCACCTACCAGGAGACGGCCCGTCGGCTGGGCATCACCGAGCAGGCCGCCAAGCAGCGGATGCGGCTCGGCCTGGGGCTGCTCGCCACCGAACTCGCCGAGGAGCGCGCCCGGCAGGAGCGGGACGCCGGTCCGGCCGCGCCGCCGCAGGACACCGGCGGCACCGGCACCGGGGCCGCCGACACGGAAGGGGGCGCGTGATGACCGACGGGGAGCGGCACGAGGCCCTGCGTTCGCTGCTCGGCGCCTGGGCGTTGGGCGCCTGCCCGCACCGCGAGGCCGCCGAGGTGGAGAAGCACCTGGCCGACTGCCGGGAGTGCGCCGAGGAGGCGACCCGGCTGCGGGACGCCGCCGGCTGGCTCTCGGAGGACGAACCGCTGGACCAGCCGGTCGCCCTGCGCCAGCAGGTGATCGACTGGTGCCTGGCCCGGCGTCCGGCCCAACTCCCCGTCCCCGCCTGGGGCGTGCCGTACACCGCGGAGACCGCCAAGTTCGACGCGCTGCTGCGCGACCTCGGCCCGGAGGAGTGGCAGGAGGTGGCCGACCTGCCCTGGCACGGCGGCACCGAGCGGCTGCGTCCGGCCGAGGTGCTCTGCCACCTCGCCGCCGTGGACGGCTACCTGGCGCTCGCGCTCGGCCTGCCCGACCCGGTGCCCGGCGGCCCGGGGGTCCAGGGCGCACCGGGCGGGCCGGTCCCGCGGCGGGTGCCCCCGCAGGACGGCGGGGCGGCCCCGGCGTTCCCCCGGGTGCCCCCGCAGGGCGGTCCGTGGGCGGGGATCGCCGGCCGCACCGCCCGCCTCGCCGCCGAACTGGCGGGCCGGTCACCGGAGTCGGTCCGCGCGCTGTGGCGCCGGCAGACCCATGAGCTGGTCCGCAGCGCCGCCCTGGCGCCGCAGGGCAACACCCCGGTCGACTACGGCTTCGCGAGGCTCCCGCTGCGGGACGCCTTCATCGACCGGGCCTTCGAGTGCTTCGTCCACGGCGAGGACGTGGCCCGCGCCGTCGCCTACCCGTACGAGCCGCCGGCGCCGCAGCACCTGCGGCAGATGATCGACCTGGCGGTCCGGATGCTGCCGCTCGCGCTGGCCGCCCTGCGCGCGGGCGGCGACGGCGGCGGCAGCAGCAGCGGGCCGGTCCCGGCATCGGCGCCGGGGAGCGGACCGGGCCGGCAGCTGCGGCTGGTGATCGACGGCCCGGCGGCCGGCGAGTGGCTCATACCCCTGGACGGCCCGACCGGCGGCGCCGACGACCCGGCCGACCGGGTCACCGGTCACGCCCTCCTCCGGGGCGGGCCGCCGGGCGAGCCGGTGGCCGCGATGGTGCTGGACGGACTGGAGTTCTGCCAGCTGGCCGCCGCGCACCGCGACCCCGACCGGCTGCCGGTCGGCGAGCACGGGGACCGGGCCGCGATCCGCGAGGTGCTGCGGGCGGCCCCGCTGCTCTCCCGCCCCTGACCCGGCACGCCCCTCACCCGGCCAGGACCGAACCGGTCCGGACCGGGCTCAGGCGTCGGGTTCAGGCGAAGACGACCGTGCGGGTGCCGTTGAGCAGCACCCGGTGCTCGCTGTGCCACTTCACCGCGCGGGCCAGTGCCTGGCACTCGACGTCCCGGCCGAGCGCGACCAGCTGGTCCGGGGTGATGTCGTGGGTGACCCGGGCCACCTCCTGCTCGATGATCGGGCCCTCGTCGAGGTCGGCGGTGACGTAGTGCGCGGTGGCGCCGATCAGCTTCACGCCCCGGGCGTGCGCCTGGTGGTAGGGCTTGGCACCCTTGAAGCTCGGCAGGAAGGAGTGGTGGATGTTGATCACCCGGCCGGAGAGCGCCGTGCACAGCTCGTCCGAGAGCACCTGCATGTAGCGGGCCAGCACGACCAGGTCGACGTTCTCCTTCTCCACCAGGTCCAGCAGCTGCTGCTCGGCCTCGGCCTTGGTCTCCCGGGTGACCGGGATGTGGTGGAAGGGGATGCCGTAGCCCTCGGTCAGCTCGCGGAAGTCGGCGTGGTTGGAGACCACGGCGGCGATCTCCACCGGCAGCGCGCCGATCCGGGTGCGGAACAGCAGGTCGTTCAGGCAGTGCCCGAACTTGGACACCAGCAGGACGATCCGCATCCGCTCGTCGCTCGGGTGGATCGTCCAGTCCATCCCGAACGAGGCGCCGATCGCCGCGAAGCTGGCCCGCAGCTTGTCGACGGTCACCGGCCCGGGCGCCGAGAAGTGCACCCGCATGAAGAACAGCCCGCTGTCCCCGTCACCGAACTGCTGGCTGTCGATGATGTTGCAGCCGGTCATGAAGAGGTAGCTGGAGACCGCGTGCACGATCCCCTGCTTGTCCGGGCAGGACAGCGTGAGGACGTACTGGGTGCCGGCGGCCGACTGCTGTTCCACGGTGGGTGTGTCCCGTCCTGAGGTCGTTCGTGTGGGTGGTCCAGCGTGTCACATTCCGGACACGCCGTGCGCCGCTGCCCGTACTGCGGGACGGCCGGCGGTACGGGGCCTCACACCTGGGTCAGGATGCGCAGCACTTCCAGCGAGCGCGGCGGGAGGTCCGGGTCCTCGCCGTCGCCGGCCGCCAGCGTGACGTGCGCCTCGCGGGCCGCCCGGACCGCCTCGGGCCAGTCGGGGTGGCCCAGGTAGGCGGAGGCCGGGGCGTCCGCGCCGACCTCGTGCAGGACGCGGACCACCCGGAGCACCGCGACGTCCACCAGGGCGGCCTCGGTGGAGTCGCGGAAGATCGTTCCGACGTACTTCTCGGCCGACCAGCGGTCCAGCCAGGAGTCCTCCACCAGTCGGTAGACGGCGTCGGTCACGTCACCGTAGCCCTCGCGTCCGGAGAGCCAGGTCTCCTGCTGGAAGGCGGGGTCGGAGAGCATGTGCAGCGCCGAGCGCAGTCGGGCTCGCCAGCGCCACCAGGGCAGGTCGTTGAGCGGCATGCCGCCCATGGTGCTTGAGCGGTACCCCTGGCGAGAAGGGTTTCGGGCAGACCGGTACGAAGAATCTGTGCTGGCGGACATGAAGGTCGATCGTACGTTCCCCTACCGTTCGCGTTCTACACGCGTCCATGACCTCGCCCGCCCGGAGTTCCGCCTCCGTTGGCCTTCCGTTCGCTTTTCGGCCCTCTCGACGTGTGGCATGCGGGCTTACCTGGTGCCCGAGCGCAGCAAAGCGCCGCCAGGGAGGGAAGACCGATGACCAGCCGAAGGGGCTCGTCCCAGGATCCGAAGTCGATCGCCGCGCGACCGCGTCGCCGCCGCCCGATCGCAGCAGCAGCCGCCACGATGGCCCTGCTCCCAGCCCTCTTCTCGGCCTCCGCGTGCGGCGGACCGGCCGACGCCGCCACCAACGGCGGCGAACTCACCGTGATGACCTGGGCCCCCGCAGGCACGGGCGCCACCGACCGTCCCGGGATGACCGCCCTCGCCGAGGCGATCGGCCGGGATCTCAACGCCAAGGGCGGGATCGGCGGCAGAAAGCTGCGGGTCCTCACCTGCAACGAGCACAACAGCGCCGACGGGGTCACCGCCTGTGCCCAGCAGGCCGTGGACGCCAAGGCGGTCGCCGTGATCGGCTCCTACAGCCAGTACGGCGCCAACTTCATGACCGTCCTGGAGCGGGCCGGCATCCCCTACATCGGCGGGTACGGACTGTCCCAGGCCGAGTTCGGCAGCCCGCTGTCGTACCCGGTGGGCGGCGGCATGCCGGCGCTGATCGGCGGCAGCGGCCGTCAGCTGGTCGACGCCGGCTGCCGGACCATCTCGCTGATCCGTCCGGACACCCCGGCGGGCGACAGCCTGCTCGGCGCGCTGGCCAGCGCGCTCAAGCCGGCCGGGATCAAGCTGCTGGACGTGCGGTCGCCGGAGCAGTCGAACGACTACACCGCGGTGGTCCGCAAGGCGGTCGGCAAGGACGAGCCGGGCAACTGCGTCACCAGCGCGCTCGGTGCCGAGCCGACCGGCAACCTGCTCGACTCGTACCGCCGGACCGGCGCGAAGAACACCCGGATCGCCTCGGTGATCGGCAGCGTGCAGCAGTCGGTGGTCGACTCCACCGGCGGCGACAGCGGGCCGCTGGCCGGCGCCTACGTGAGCAGCTGGTTCCCGCCGGAGTCCTCGAAGGTCTGGGACGCGCTGCGGACCGTGGTGCGCGGCACCAACGCGGGCGGCCAGAGCATCGACGTGGCGGACCCCGGCGTGCAGACCACCTGGGTCGCGTACGACGTCTTCCGCCAGGCCACCGAGCGGCTCGGCGCCGCCGGGCGCCCGGTCACCCCCAAGTCGCTGGTCTCGGTGCTGGACAGCGGCGACCCGATCGACACCGCCGGGATCACCCCGCCGCTCAGCTGGGGCACCACCAACATGCTGGCCCGGGCCGACTCGCCGCGGCTGGTCAACACCTGGGTGACCTTCCAGGTGGTCAAGGGCGGGCGGCTGACCCTTCAGCAGCCCGGCTTCGTGGACGTGCGCTGGGTGCTCACCGGGAGCAAGCCCCCGGCGTGACCCGGGCCGTACGGTGACGAACGACCGAGGGGGTCCTGCCCGATCACGGGCGGGACCCCCTCAGGGCGTGTCTGACGGACACGCCCTCGCCGTTCCCGCTCAGAGGTCGCCGTCGGACTTGGTCGGCAGCCCGGTCTGGCCGGCGATGGCGTTCCACAGCGCGGACGCCTGCTTCTTGGCGGTGGTCGCGGTGCCACTGGCCGCCACGGCGTTCTTGTAGTGCGGGTTGTCCGACTTCTTGGGCTCGCAGGCGGTCTGGGCGTCGGCGGCCCAGGCCGCGTACTCCTCGTCGGCGGTGGCCGAGGCCTGCCACGCCTGGTTGAGCTGCTCCACCAGCTGCTGGCCGCTGGGCAGCTTGTCGGTCTTCAGCTGCGCCAGCTTGGCCTGGAGGTCCTTGCGCTGGCCGGCCGCCGCCGCGAGGGCCTGCTGCGACTCCGGCAGCTTGTCGCACTTCTGCACCGCGGCGACCGCGCCGATCACCGCCTGACGGCTGTCGTTGGCGGTGCCGAGCAGCTCGGAGAGCGCCTGCGCCTGGGTCTTGGTCTCGGGGCTCACCGTGGCCGGGCCGCTCGCGGTGGCCGAGGGGCCGGCGCCGGGGGTGCCGGTGACCACGGGTGCGGCGGCGGGCTTCTTGTCCTGGCCCTTCTCGTCGTCGCCGCCGCTCATCAGGAAGGCCACCAGGATCGCGCCCGCCGCGCAGCCGGCCACCACCCCGCCGATGATCAGCTTGTTGGACGAGCGGCCGCCGCCCGGGCGTCCGCCGACCTGCGGCACCGGGGCCACGGGCGGGACGGGCGGCGGGCCCTGGGCCGGCACCGCCGCGGTCGGGTAGTCCTGGAACCCCGGGTACGCCCCGGCCGGCTGCGGCGGAGGGGCCTGCTGCCCCGGGTCGGCCGTCGGGTACGGCGGCAGGTACTGCGTGTCCGCGGCGTGCTCCGGCCCGCCGTGCGGCTGCGGCGGGTACGGCTGCCCCGCCGGCTGGCCGTACCCCGGGCCGTCGAACCCCTGCACCTCGCCGAAGGTCTGCTGCTCGCCGTACGGCTGCGGATCCGCGTACTGCGGCTGGCCGTAGGCCGGCTGGGCGGGCTGCGGCGACTGGCCGTACGGCGGGGCCTGGGGCGGCGGGCCCTGCGGCGGCCGGGCCGGGTTCGACGGCTGCTGCCCGGGCTCCGGGCGGAACAGGTCGTCCAGGTTGAAATCCCCCGAATTGGGGTACGAGCGGCGCTGACTCAACGCGATTCCTCACCTGTGCACGACCGCGCGCTGACGGCGGACCACATCTCGTCGGTTCTGGGGAGCATCACAGCTCCTTGGACGTCGCGCCCACGCTACCGGTTCACCGAACCGGGTGACCACGTGGGCGGAACATCCTCACAAACCGCACTCGTGCCCTGGTCAGGACGGCCGCGAGCCGGCCCGGCCGCCGGTCAGGCGGCCTCCGCCTCGGCCCTCGCCTGGAACTCGCGGACCACCCGCTGCTCCCGGAACGGCTCCAGCCGACGACGGAACTCGTCCAGGTACTCCACCCCTCGGTTGGACCGCAACCCGCTCAGCAACCGCATCGCCTGCGCGCCCGTCTCACAGGCCCGCTCCAGGTCCCGCTGCTGCAGTTGGGCCGTGGCGAGCAGCACGAGGTCCACCGCACGGCGCCGCACCCGGGTCGGCGGGTGCAGGTCGAGCGCCCGGCGGGCGTAGTGCTCGGCCTGGCCGGCCTGTTCGAGGTCGCGGTGGCAGTGCGCCAGCTCGTCCGCCAGGTAGGCGTCGTCGAAGTGGACGATCCAGTCCGGATCGTCCTCCGGACGGCGCCGTTCCATCGCCTCCAGGGCCTTGGCCGCCACCGCCTCGCAGGAGCGGGCGTCCCCGAGCAGCGCGTGACCGCGCGCCTCGGCGGCGTAGAACATCGCCATCGCGGTCGGGGTGGCCACCGAACGGGCGCCCTCCTGGGCCGCGCGGGCGAGTTGGGCGATCTCGCGCGGATTGCCCAGGGTGGCGGCGAGGTGGCTCATCGAGGCCGCCAGGACGTACCCGCCGTAGCCGCGGTCGTCCGCCGCCTGGGCGAGCCGCAGCGCCTGGATGTAGTACCGCTGGGCCAGGCCCGGCTGCCCGGTGTCCACCGCCATGTAGCCCGCCAGCTCGGTCAACCGGGCCACCGCCGCGAAGAGTTGCCGCCCGGTCTCCTCCCGGTAGGCACCGCCGAGCAGGCCGGAGACCACGCTGTTGAGGTAGTGGACGACCACCGGGCGGACGTGCCCGCTGCCGAAGCGGTGGTCCAGGTCGACCAGCATCGCGGTGGTCGCCTTGATCGCCGCGACGTCGGTCGGCCCGACCCTGGTCCCGCCGGTGCGCGCCACCACCGGGTCGGGCGGGGTGATCAGCCAGTCCCGGCTGGGCTCCACCAGCGCGGAGGCGGCCACCGTGGCGCCGGTCAGGAAGTCCCGCCGGCCCACGTCGCTGCGCCACAGCTCGCAGACCTGCTCCAGCGCGGCGCCCAGGGTCGGGGCGAACTGCAGCCCGATCCCGGAGCTCAGGTTCTTGCCGTCCGCCATGCCGATCTCCTCGACCGACACGCTGCGGCCGAGCTTGCGGCCCAGGGCCTCGGCGATGACCGCCGGGGCCTGGCCGCGTGGTTGTTGACCACGCAGCCAACGGGCGACGGACGTCTTGTCATACCGCAGGTCGAGGCCGTGCTCGGCCCCGCAGAGGTTGACCCGGCGTGCCAGGCCTGCGTTGGAGCAGCTGGCCTCCTGGATCAGCTGCTGCAGACGCTCGTTGGGCTGTCGTGCGACAAGTGGTCTCGCGGCCATGGCTTCGCCTCCCCACACCCTCCGGTCCCGGCCGGCGGGCGACGATTCTGCTGATCTGTTGCCGACTGTCCGACCGTCCAAGGAATCTGACACAAGGTTAGCGATCAGCAACGCCAGCGGGATACCCACGGTGACGATCCCCACCCCCCACGCGCCCGGTGAAATGCACCTGTGCGCCCCCGTTGCGCCCGTCCCCCGCCGGTCCGCGACGGTGCCTCACCGAATCGGGTGACATTGCCCCCGCGCGACACTCCGCCCCCCGCCCGGCCGTAACCAGCCTCACGCACGGTAGTTGAGCAGCCCGTGGAAGACATCCCAGGAGCCCTCGACCAGGGCGGCACCGCCGATCCGCCCCCGCTGCTCATCGAAGCCGTCGGCTACGCCGAGAACCGCCACTGGGAGGTCGCCCCGGGCGCCTGGCTGGTCGACGGCGACGGGCCGGCCCGCTGCTCGTGCGGTGACCTCCGCTGCCCGCTGCCGGGCGCCCACCCGATCGACGCCGACTGGGCCCGCAGGGCGAGTGCCGGGCCGGGCGCGGTGCGCCGCTGGTGGACCGAGCGCCCGCAGGCCTCGATCCTGCTGCCGACCGGCCGCTCCTTCGACGTCCTGGACGTGCCGGAGACCGCGGGCTGCCTGGCGCTGGCCCGGATGGAGCGGATGGACCTCCAGCTCGGTCCGGTCGTGGTGGTCCCGGCCGCGACCGGCCGGGTGGGGCGGCGGCTGCACTTCCTGGTGCTGCCCGGGGTGGCGGCCAAGCTCCCCGAGATGCTGCGCCGGCTCGGCTGGCCGCCCGGCCGGCTGGACCTGGTGGCCCGGGGCGAGGGCGACTGGACGGTGGCGCCGCCGTCCCGGGTCGGCCCGTGCGGCTTCGCCCAGTGGGCCCGCTCGCCCTCCGCGCTGAACCGCTGGCTGCCGGACGCCGCCGAGCTGATCAGCCCGTTGGCGTACGCCTGCGGACGCGAGGCCCCGGCGGCGCGCGCCCGTCCGGCCCAGCCGGCGGGGGTGCGCTGACCCGGACCTCACCCTCCCGTGAACTGCCGTCCTGCGCCTATCGGGTGAGGGCGTGCACCGCGCGACACCCCGCGCGCGACTGACGGGCCTTGTCTCCCACCGGAGGCGGGGCCCGTCACACGCGTCTCCGGATAAGAAGTCGGTGTACCCGCTGGTCAACGGCGAAAGCCCCTCGGACGAGTGACAGCGCTCAAGGATTGCCGTGATCTGCCGAGGGGAGGAATTCCACCGTGAGGGGACGCCGGAAGGGACGCTCGGACGGGGAAGCCGGGCGGGGCGGCAAGGAGGGGAAACCGGAGGGGAAGCGGGGGGACCGGGAGGGGAAGCGGGGGGACGGAGGGGAACGGGAGGGGACGGGAGGGGAACGTGGTACCGGCCGGGCTCGGGGTGGCCGGTGCCACGGAGGAGGGAAACGGGGTGGGACGGGCAGGGCCCGGCGCACACCTCCCGGCGGGGACCGGGAGGGGGCGTCGGGCCCTGTGTCGCGTGCCGGACCGCTCGGGTCCGTTACGCCCTGCTCCGCGTACGGACCGCTGGCGGGCCGCCGCGGTGATCCGCCGGCGGTGATCCCCGCCGGGATCCACGCGGTGACCGCTCAGGCGCGGGCCACGAAGACGTGCGCCGCGATGTCCTTGCCCAGCTCGGCGGCGTTCTCGCCGCTGCCCACCAGCACCCCGCCGACGCCGGCCGCGACCTGCACCGTGGAGCCCGGCCGGATGCCGGCCCGGCGCAGGGTGCGCATCAGCTCGCCGTCGGTCTGGATCGGCTCGCCGATCCGGTGGACGACCACGCTCTCGCTGCCCTCGTCCGGCTTCACCGCGTCCAGGGTGATCAGCCCGGCGTCGAAGCCCTCGCCCTCGGCCTTGGCGTCGCCCAGCTCGTCCAGGCCCGGGATCGGGTTCCCGTACGGGGACTGGGTGGGGTGACCGAGCATCGCCAGGACCTTGCGCTCGACCGTCTCGCTCATGACGTGCTCCCAGCGGCAGGCCTCCTCGTGGACCTGCTCCCACTCCAGGCCGATCACGTCGACCAGGAGGCACTCGGCGATCCGGTGCTTGCGCATCACCCGCACGGCCAGCCTGCGCCCCTCCTCGGTGAGTTCGAGGTGGCGGTCGCCCGCGACCTGCAGCAGGCCGTCGCGCTCCATCCGGCCGACCGTCTGGCTGACCGTGGGGCCGCTCTGCTCCAGGCGCTCCGCGATCCGCGCGCGCATCGGGACGATGCCCTCTTCCTCCAGCTCCAGGATGGTGCGAAGGTACATCTCAGTCGTGTCGATCAGCCCAGACATCGCCGCTGGCTCCGTTCTTCGGTGTCCTCACCGCCAATTCTGTCCTACCGCACTGACAACCGGGCCCGCGCAGGCGTGTTCGGGACACCTTTTCGTTCCTGTTGACAGCGGGACGGGTGAGGCAGCACGGTCGTCGCCGTAGCTTTCTCCATCGGCGGTCTGGACCACCCGGGCCGCCCCACCCGGCCGGCTCCCCCACCGGCAGAGAGCGAAGGCAACAGATGAACGACCTGGTCGGCGCGTACTTCGACGCCGCGATCGCCCACCTCCGGCGGGTCCGCGCCGAGGAGGCCGGGAACATCGAGGCCGCCGCCGGGCTGCTGGCCGAGGCGATCACCGAGGGCCGCCGGGTCTTCACCTTCGGTTCGGGACATTCCTCGCTGGCGGCCCAGGACGTGGTCTACCGGGCCGGCGGGCTGGTCCCGATCAACCTGCTGGACGTCCCCGGGATGGCCGGGGTGACCGTGATGCCGGCTCCGCTGTCCAGCGCGCTGGAGCGGGTCTCGGGGCTGGCCACCACCACCCTGGACCTCACCCCGGCCACCGCCGGCGACCTGCTGTTCCTCATCTCGCTCTCCGGGCGCCAGACCATGCCGGTGGAGCTCGCCCAGCACGCCCGCGCCCGCGGCCTGAAGGTGATCGGGCTGACCTCGCTCGCCTACCCGGCCGAGGTGGCCTCGGCGCACCCCTCCGGCACGTACCTCAAGGACCACTGCGACGTGGTGCTGGACAACAAGATCGCGGTCGGCGACGGCGAACTCACCCATCCGGCCGCCGAGACCACCTTCGGACCGGTCTCCACCATCGTCACCAGCGCCCTGATGCAGGCCGTGGTCGCCTCGGCGGTCGGCCGGCTGGCCGACGCCGCGGCGGCCGGCACCGGCCCCACCCCGCCGCTGTTCCGCTCCGGCAACGTGCCCGGCGGGACGGAGTGGAACGCCAAGCAGATGGCGGACAACGCGGAGCGGATCTTCTACACGTACTGATCCGCCCGCACCGGCCGGCCCGCACACACCGATCCGCACGCGGGCGCGGGCGGGCGGGCACCGGCGGCCGGCGGTGACGCCCGCCCCCGTCCCGGCGGGGGCGCCCGGCCCCTCTGAGACAACCTGCGCGGCTTCCCGGCCAATGCGGCCGGGAGCCGGGGGAGCCAGGCGTACCGCTCCCGGTGACCGGGCATGGGGACCGCTGCGACTTGAGCGACGGGTGGGGGCCGAGGATGGCGTCGGATGCTGCTCCGATGGGCGGGCTGCGCGAGAGCGGGCTGCTGCCCGGGTCGTTCTGGACGGCCGACACGGCCTCGCTGCGCGGCCAGCGCCGCGCGGTGACCCTCTCCGCCTGGGAGCTGGCGCTGCTGGTCGCCGCCGCCGCGACCGGCTCCGCCGACGGCGGGCCCTGGGCCTGGCTGGCCGCCGTCGCGTACCTCGGCGCGATCGTGCTGGCCGTGGTGATCGGCCGGCAGAACCCGCAGGGCCTCTGGTACGAGGGCCGGGCCGCCGCCGAGTCGGTCAAGACGCTGGCCTGGAAGTACGCCGTACGGGCCGACGCCTACCAGCCGCCGCCGCGCAGCCTGCCGGACGCCGAGGGCCTCTACCGCTTCCAGCTCGACCGGGTGCTCCAGGCCTTCCGGGACGGCCGGGCGGTCGGCGCGGGCGAGGGCGCGGGCACGGGCGGGGTCACCGACGGGGAGCCGGACGGCGCCGCCACCGGGATCACCCCGGAGATGCGCGCCCTGCGCGAGGAGCCGCTGGCGGTCCGCCGCGAGGTGTACCTGCGCGAGCGCATCGAGGTGCAGCAGGGCTGGTACACCGCCAAGGCCCGGTACTGCGCGCGGGCCGGCTTCTGGACCGGCGTGCTCGGCGTGGTGCTGCCGCTGCTCGGCCTGGTGCTCGCCGTGCTGCGGGCGATGACCGGCTTCTCCTACGACGCGCTCGGGACCGTCTCGGCGGTGGCCGCCTCCGTCACCGCCTGGGCCCAGCTGCGCCAGTACCGCCCGCTGGCCGCCGCGTACGCCATCGCCGCCGACGAACTCGCGCTGATCCGGCGCCAACTCACCGAGCTGGACCTCGCGGCGGCGGACGCCGAGGAGATCTGGGCCAGGCTCGCCCGGGACGCCGAGGACGCGGTCTCCCGTGAGCACACCACCTGGCAGGCGCGCCGCGAGGTGCGTGGCCGGGACCACTGAGGAGGCGGCACGTGGCACTACGGATGGTCAAGACGCCGGACGGCCGCGCGCTGGCCGTCGAGACGCTCGGCGACCCACGCGGGCGTCCGGTGTTCCTGCTGCACGGCACCCCCGGCAGCCGGGTGGGGCCGCACACCCGCAGCACCGTGCTGTACCGGCTGGGCGTGCGGCTGATCTCCTTCGACCGGCCCGGCTACGGCGACTCCACCCGGCTGCCGGGCCGCCGGGTGGGCGCGGCGGCGGCCGACGTCAGGGCCATCGCGGACGAGCTGGGGCTGACCGGGTTCGCGGTGGTCGGCCGCTCGGGCGGCGCCCCGCACGCGCTGGCCTGCGCGGCCCTGCTGCCGGAGCGGGTGCTGCGGGTGGCCACGCTGGTGAGCCTGGCGCCCCGGGACGCGACCGGGCTGGACTGGTACGCCGGGATGACGCCGTCCAACGTCCGCGCCTACCGGGAGGCCGAGCGCGGCCACCACCGGATCGCGGACAGCATGCAGTTCCGCTCGCAGCAGATCAAGGACGACCCGGTCAGCCTGCTCAAGGGGCTGCGTCCCGAACTGCCGGCCACCGACCGGGAGGTGGTGGGGGACGCCGGCTTCCGCCGGATGCTGCAGAGCAACTACCGGGAGGCGTTCCGGCACAACGCGGACGGCTGGATCGACGACGTGCTGGCCTTCACCACCGAGTGGGGGTTCAAGGTCGAGGACATCGCGGTGCCGGCCTGGCTCTGGCACGGCGCGGACGACCAGTTCTCGCCGGTCGACCACTCCCGCTGGCTGGGCGACCACATCCCGGGCGCCGCGCTGTTCCTGGAGCCCGGCGCCGCCCACTTCGGCGCCTTCCGGGTGATGACCCAGGCGCTCAAGTGGGCGGCGGGGTAGGGCGCCACGAGGATCCCGGGCGTCAGACCCGCACCCGGGTGACCGGGGCGCCGCCGGCGAGCACCGCGAGCACGTTGTCGACCGCGAGGCCGCCCATCGCCTGCCGGGTGCGGACGGTGGCGCTGCCCAGGTGCGGGGCCAGCACCGCGCGCTCCTGGGCGAGCAGCGCGGACGGCACCTCCGGCTCGCGCTCGAAGTTGTCCACGGCGGCCGCGAACAGCGCGCCGGACTCCAGTGCGGCGGCCAGCGCGGTCTCGTCCACCACTCCGGCGGTCATGCTCACCAGCACCGCGCCGGAGGGCAGCCGGGCGATCCGGTCGGCGTCCATCAGGTGCCGGGTGGCGGCGCTGAGCGGGCAGGTGACCACCAGCACCGCGGACCGTTCGAGCAGCTCGTCCAGCGGCAGCCAGCGGGCGCCCTCGGCCCGGTCGGCGGGCAGCTCGGTGCGGTTGTGGTAGCTGACCGGCATGTCGAAGGCCCGGGCCCGGCGGGCCACCGCCTGGCCGATCCGGCCCATGCCGAGGATGCCGAGCGGGGTGCCGGACAGCTCCAGGCCGAGCAGGAAGTTCGGCGCCCAGGCCCACGGCCGCCCGGCGCGCAGCAGCCGCTCGCCCTCGCCGAGCCGGCGGGTGGCGGCCAGCAGCAGCGCCCAGGCCATGTCGGCGGTGGCGGCGGTCAGCACGCCGGGCGTGTTGCTGACCGGCACCCTGCGGGCCGCGCAGGCGGCGAGGTCGACATTGTGGTGGCCGACCGCGTGGTTGGCCACGATCCGCAGGCCGGGCCCGGCCGCGGCGAGGAACTCGTCGTCCACCCGGTCGTCCAGGGTGGTGATCACCGCGGAGCGGCCGCGGACGGCCGCCAGCAGCTCCTCGCGGGGCATCGGCAGGTCCGAGTCGTGCACGGTGGCCGCGTGGTGCGCGGTGAGCCGCTCGGTCACCCCCGGGGCCAGGCGACGGGTGACCAGGACGGGGGGCAGCTGCGCGCTCATCGGACACTCACCAGGCTCGTCGGGCTCATCGGGCACACCGGATGGACGGGGCGGATCGGGCTCATCGGGCCCGAAGCCTACGCCCCGGGCCCGGCCGGCTCCCGTCGCCGCCCCTTGCACCACCCCGCCGCCTACCCGCCCGCCGCCGCGCGCACCCGCCGCCCCGCCCGCTACATCGGCTGCGGCTCCAGGTCGCGGTTGATCCGCTTCCAGCCGCGGGCCGACACCGTGTTGGGGTGCTCCTCGCCGAACTGGCGGATCAGTTCCGCGACCGAGCGGGAGCGCAGTTCGGCGGCCTGCGAGTGCCGGTTGGCGGCCCGCAGGGTGACCGCGAGGTTGGCCTCGCAGACGACCGCGTCCGGGTGGGTGGGCGTGTAGCGCTCGCACAGCGCGGCGTACGCGGTGCGCAGCAGTTCCTCGGCGCGCCCGAGCTGTCCGTCCTCCCCGTAGGTGTTGGCCAGGTTCATCATGGCGATGAGGGTGAAGGGGTGGTCCGGCCCGACCGAGCGTGTCATGCCGTCGACGGTGGACACCCCGGTCTCGATGGCCTGCTGGACGTCGCCGCTGCCGCGCAGGTAGATGCCGAGGTTGTTGGCGCAGGCCAGGCTGAACGGGTGCTCATCGCCGAACAGCCGGCGGTGGCCCTCGTACACGGTGACCGCGAGGTCGCGGGCGGCCTCCTTGTCGCCGGAGGCGCTGTAGTCGGCGGCGAGGTTGAGGGCGCAGGCGAGTGCGTCGGGCGCGTCGGCGCCGTAGCGCTCCAGGTAGCGCTCGTAGGTCTCCTTGGTGATCCGCCGGGCGTCGGCGAGCCGGCCGAGCCGGCGCAGCGAGACGGCCAGCGACTTGGCGTTGCGCAGGTTCTCGGGCAGGTCGGGGTCGAGGACGTCGCCGAGGTCGTCGGTGACCTCCTGGAGGAGTTCGGCCGAGCCCTTGTAGTCGCCGAGTTCGCGCAGGTCGCGGGCGAGGTTGGACTTGGTGGAGAGGGTGTACGGGTGGCGCGGGCCGAGGACGGCGGTGCGGCGGTCCAGGGTCTCCTGGTCGAGTTCGCGGGCGGCCTCGCTCTCGCCGACCAGCCGGTAGTCGATGGCCAGGTTGTTGGCCATCGACAGGGTGCGCGGGTTGTCGTCGCCGAACAGCTCGCGGAACTGGTCGAGGATCTCCTTGTCGAGTTCCAGCGCGGCCTGGAAGCGGCCGAGCGCGCGCCGGTCGGCGCCGAGCGAGCCGGCGGTCATCAGGGTGTACGGGTGGTGCTCGCCGAGCAGGACCCGCTGGCGGTCCAGGGTGGACTCGTCCAGGGCCAGCGCCTCGGCGTAGTTGCCCTGGGAGCGCAGCACGTTGGCGAGCTGGAAGCGCAGCAGCAGGGTCTGGCGGTCGTCGGAGCCGAGCTTGCCGGTCCAGGCCTCGTGGAGGTCCTCGCCGAGGCTGCGGGCGCGCTCCAGCTCGCCGCGCTTCCACAGGTAGCGGACGCGGTCGATGAGCAGCTGGCGGGTGTCGGCCTCGTCGCAGTTGTGCGCCTTGGAGGGCGACAGGTGGGGCCAGATCTCGTCGAAGGCGGGCCAGTTGGCGGGGTCGTCGGTGTCGCCGAGGACGGGCCGGGCGCCGGTGAGGATGCGGTGCACCTCGTGGATGGCGACCTCCTGCGCGTCGGCGTCCATCTCGGCCCGGATCACCGCCTGGACGAGGCGGTGCACCTGGAAGCTGTTGCTGCCGGCGTCGACCTTGGCGAGGGCGTACCGGCCGATCGCCTGGATGACCTTGCCCAGCATGAACTTGTCGTTGAGGTCCTCGTCGTACTTGACCAGCGCGCGGATCATCTGGTCGCTGTAGAAGAGGTTCATGGAGATCGGCTCGGCGGCGAAGAACGCGCAGAGCTGGAGCAGCCGGACCGCGGCCGGGGACTGCTGGCGCAGCCGGGTGATGGAGACGTTCCAGGTGGCGCCGACCGGGGTCGGGTAGTCGGTGGGGCTGGCGATGGCGAGCGTGCGGGCGGCCTCGGCGTGCAGCTGGGCGACGTAGGTGTCGACCGGGGTGCCGGTGGTGTCCAGCCAGGCGGCGGCCACCTCGACGGCCAGCGGCAGGTCGCCGACCGCCTCGGCGACCCGGTCGGCGTCGGGGCGGGAGAGTCCGCGGGCGCGTCGGCACAGGAGCTCGACGCTCTCGCCGCGGGTGAAGACGTCGACCTCCAGGGCCTCGGCGTGCCCGGACCAGGCCTGGTTGCGGCTGGTGACCAGGATGTGGCCGGAGCCGCCGGGGAAGAAGCGGCGGATCTCGGAGGGCTCGTCGGCGTTGTCGAAGATCAGCAGCCAGCGCGAGGTGGGCACGCCGCGGCGCAGTGCCTCGCGGGCGGCCTCGGCGGCCTCGCTGACCGAGTCGCCGACCCGCAGGCCCAGCCGGCGGGCGAGCTCGGCCAGCGCGGGGGCGACCAGCTCGGTCTGCTCGGCGTCGATCCACCAGACCAGGTCGTAGTCGGACATGAAGCGGTGCGCGTACTCCAGGGCGACCTGGGTCTTGCCGACGCCGCCGAGGCCGTACAGGGTCTGCGGGGTGGGCAGGACGGCGGCCATGCCGCCGCGCAGCTGGTTGCGCAGCTGCTCCAGGACGGCGGCGCGGCCGGTGAAGGACGGGTTGCGCGGCGGCACGTCCCACACCTGCGGCTTGCTGCCGGGGAACCGGGGCCCGCCCTCGGGGGCGTCGGTGAGCGGGGTCTCGGCCCGGCCGAGCGCCCGCAGCAGGGTCTGCACCGACTGGTGCTCGTCGCGGCCGACCAGGTCGACCGGGTTGCGGTTGCTGAACGGCGCGGTCAGGCGCACGTCGCCGACCCGGACGGGCACCAGCTGGCGCCGGGTGCCGGACGGGTCGGAGCTGACCACCGACTCCCACAGCGCGCGGGCCTGCGGCGAGCGCTGGTAGGCGGGCGAGAGCACGGCGACCGTGCGGTAGGCGGCGTCGATGCCCCGCTCGGTCTCCTGGCGGGGGTCGGAGCCGGCGCTGAGGTCGCGCGGCAGCACCCGGAAGCCGGCCCGGGTGAGGACCGCCTCGATCCAGTCGGCCCACATCCGGTCCTCGGGCACGTACGAGAGGTAGAGGTCGGCCGGGACGGACGGGCGGCGCCGGGTGAAGGCGTCCACGTACCGCAGCCGGACCTCCTCGTCGATCGGCGGCAGCGAGGTGACCCGGCCCTCGGTGATCATCCCGGTGAGCCGCTCGCAGGCGGCCAGCATCGAGGTCGGGGTGCCGGTCTGGTCGCCGAAGGTCGCCAGGATCTCCTCGTAGGCGTAGAACGGCCGGTACGGGATCTCCACCGAGCCCCAGTAGTGGGCGAGTTCGTCGCCGGCGTAGCCGGCCGGCAGGCCGTCGAAGCGGATCCGGGCGAGTGCCCGGCCGGCGTCGGCCTTCTCCTTCTCGCCGTCGTCGATGCGCATCGGCACCGGCAGGATGCGGATCCCGCGCTCGCGGTAGCGGTCGTGGATGTGCTGGGCGATCCGGGAGGCGCCGTCGATCGACTGGTCGCTGAGGGTGAAGCAGACCACCAGCTCGTCGGGCATCTGCACGGTGCAGATCTCGGCGATGTCGGACAGGCCGGTGCGGGAGTCGATCAGCACGTAGTCGTAGCGCTTGCGCATGTCGGCGCGCAGGGCGTCGAAGAACTGCCCGCCGTCGAAGCGGTCGTAGAAGATGTCCCAGTCGAGGTGGGTGACGGCCTCGGAGTAGTCGCGGTTGAACTGGCCGGCGGAGAGGAAGTCCAGGCTGCCGCCGCGCGGGAACATCGGCCAGGAGAGCGAGAGCGCGTGCGGGTGCACCCGGGCGAAGTCCAGGTGCCAGCCGTCGGCGTGCTCGACCGGGCGCAGGGCCTCCTCGCGGTACTCGGCGATCAGGTCCATCATCCCGGTGGTGCCCGCCAGCACCGCCGGGTCGAGGAACGGGTGGAAGAACTTGGCCAGGCCCGGGGCCTCCAGGTCCCAGTCCACCGTGAGCACCCGGAAGCCGTTGGCGGCGAGGATCCAGGCGGTGTTGGCGAGCGCCATGGTGCGCCCGGTGCCGCCCTTGTACGAGTAGAAGGTGATGATCCGGCCGTCGCGGTCCTGCTCGGCCTGCTGTTCCGCCTCCCGCAGGGCGGCGGCCTTCGCCGCGGCGATCGCCCCCACCCGGAGGTTCCTGGTCCGGTTCTCGGTCATGTGTTCCTCCCCCGGGGCGGCCCGTCCTGCGAGGGGTCGCCGTCGTCGTCGGCTGGGTCGTCGTCGTCCGCGAAGGCTTCGGAGCCGGGCCCGTCCCGCCCGCGCCGGAAGGCCCCGCGCAGGTCGGGCCGCGGCTGGGCCGGCTGGTCGGGTTCCCGCTTGGTCCGGCGTTCGAAGGCGTACTTGGCCTTCATCGCGGCCGCCGGCAGCGCGTCGTCGAACTCCTCCTGGGTGCCGAGCCCCGGGGCCGGGCCGCCCATCGCGCCGTGGAAGCTGGGCCGGCCCGAGCGGTGGGTCAACCGCAGGGCCTGTGCGCTGAGTTCGCCCAGCTGGTCGTGGAGCTCCAGGCATTCGGGGTCGTCCAGGTTCCACGGCTCCAGGACGCTCACCCAGTCGGAGTTGGAGCGGTCGAAGCGGCGGACCAGCTCGTGCCGGGCCGCGTCGCGCAGGGCCCAGCGGTCCAGCAGCAGCAGGCCGGGGGCGCTGGGCGAGCCGCCGTCGAGGATCGCCCCGACCTCGTCGTCGAACTCGTGCACGGTCGGCTGGAAGCCCAGCTGCCGGGCGACCCGGGCGGCCTGTTCGGCCAGCGAGCGGGGGGCGGCGGGCCGGTAGGGGTGCCAGTCGGTGCGGGACCTTCCGTAGTAGTCGGGGTTGCGGTCCGGCGGCAGCTCGTCCCGGTGGTAGGAGAGCACGGAGATCCGCAGCTGCTTGGTCGGGGTGTTCACCGGGAAGGCGCTGGGCTGGGCGTTGAAGTCCAGCCGCCGGCCGACCGGGATCACCGTCTCCTCGGCGACCTCGACGATCCGCCGGGCCAGCCGGTGCACCGCGACCTCGTAGGAGGCCCGGTAGTTGCTGAGCTTCATCAGGGCGCACAGGCCCTCGGCGACGTAGTCGACCCCGAAGCCGGCGTGGTTGAACTGCAGGTCGCTGGCCACCTTGGGCAGCTTGTAGCGGCTCATCGGCGCCCAGAGCACCGGGACGATGCCGCTGGTGCGCTCGGAGTCCAGGTTCGCCGGGTAGACGGGCCGCTGGGTGAAGGAGTGCCACTCCTGCCCGCACGGCACGCTGTTGAAGTAGCGCGGCGAGTACAGCGGGACGAACACCCGGCAGGTCGCCAGCTCCTGGGAGAGCCGGTCGGCCCAGAGCTCGCCCTGGTGCATGTCCTCGTCCATGAACCCGACCGGCACCCCGGCGGGCACCGTGGTCTGTTCGAGCACCGCCTCGCAGAGGTCGCGGAAGAGCTTGCGCACCCAGAGGTTGGGGTCGCCCGCCCCCCGCACCCCGGCGCGGGGCGTGTGGGCGTAGGAGAGGAAGAAGTACGGCCGGGCCGCATCCTCGTCCCAGCCAGGGTCGTTCACACGCGCCTCCCCCGGGCCCGTCGGCAACCTGTTCCCCCGCAGTCCCCGTACGGGGGTTCAGTGTAGGAACGATCGACGCCGGAATGGAATAGCACATCGGGCCCGGCGCATGGCATGCGCAGAACGATCAGGGGCGCGCGCGTTGCGGGTGGTAGCCGCCCCGGCGCGCGGCCGACCGGCCCTGCGCCGTAACGGTGGTGAAACCTCGTCGGCGAACGCCGGGCGCACTCACTTCTCCGCCTCGGGCCGTCACGGCAGGCCCCGCCAGCGGCGCAGCACCCGCTCGGCGACGTCCACCGACTCCACCAGCGGCACCAGCCGGCACTCGGCGCCCCCGATCCGCGCCCGGACGATGCCCCGCGCCTCGGCCTGCACCTCCTCGCCGAGCCGTCCGAAGTGCGTGTCGTCCAGGTACGGGCCGTCGAAGGAGACCCACTCGGCGCCGCCGTCGGCCGTCCTGACCTTGCAGCTGTAGTGCCGCACGGCCACGTCCGGCATCCGCAGGTCGGCCAGGTGGAATCCGGTGAACCGGTCGAAGCCCACCCCGATCGACAGCACCCGGGCGTCCAGCTCGTACAGCCGGCCGAGCGGCGAGCGCTCCCCGAGGTGGCAGTCGCGGTCGTGCACCCGGACGACCTCCGCCGCCAGCTCGCCCACCGCGGCGAAGGAGCACTGCGGATGGTCGCTGCGCCGGGCCCCGGGGTGGCGTCGGATCCGTTCGGACAGCACGCCCATGGTCGGCGAGGCCGGGGTGGTCCCCGGGTCGAACGGCGGCCGGTCGGCGCGCCAGGCCTCGATCCGCTCCCGCGACCAGCCGGCCGAGACGGACCGGAACAGCCGGGAGGTGAGCGAGTTCTCCGGCGTCGAGGTGTACGCGACCAGGGTGCCGCCGTCCAGGGCGTCCAGCAGGGCGGCGACCACGGTGTCGGCCCCGCCCTCCACCGGGCCCAGCCGGCTCAACGAGGCCTGGACGAGCAGCACCCGGCCCCGCTCCACGCCGATCTCGCGGAACCGCGCGGCCAGCGCGGCCCGGCCCAGAGGTGCTGGTTCCGCTTCGGCGCCGCGGGCGGGGGCGCCGCCGACCACGGGCAGGGGGCGGGTGTCGGTGACGATGACGGATCCCGGGGAGTGAGGAGGGGTCGGGTCGGGGAAGGGGCGGCGGGTCGGCCGGAACGGCGAAGGGTCAGCCGCCCACCACCGTGTCGGGGACCCTGAGCCGCCGCGCGGCCTCCTCCGCCGCCGCCGGCAGCGGTACCTCCAGCCACGGCGCCACGCTCCCGCGCATCCCCTCCGCGAACCGCAGCCCGGCCGGGGTGAGCGAGCCGGAGCCGGCCAGCCGTTCCACCGCCTCCGCGGTGTACCGCCGCCAGAGCGCGAACCGGGTCCGGGCGTGCTCGGCCGCCGCGCCCGCCAGCCCGTCGTAGGCCCGGGTCCGGGTGCCCAGGAACTCGGTGACCGCCAGATGGGCGTAGGTGCCCTGGAGGAGGCCCTCGATCGGCCGGGGGTCGGGCCGCCAGGGCGCGAAGTAGAGGCCGGTGTCGGACGGGTCGTAGAGGTCCATCAGGTCGAGCACCGCGCCCAGCTTGACGTGCTGGAACTCGTGCGCGATCAGCAGGGCGAGGATCGGCGCGGTGGCCGGCCGGGCGATGCCGACCGTGCCGTACGCCTGTCGCGCGGCGGCGCTGACGTCCCGGCCGGGGAGCCCGGGCCGCAGCGGGGTGATGGCGCCCAGGCCCGTCCGGACGCCGGCCGCGTAGACCGGCAGGTCCCGTCCGAGCAGCTCCCAGGCCTCGCGCAACGCGCCCGTCCAGCCGAGCAGTTCGTCCTCGGTGAGGCGCTCCGCCGCCGGGTGCTGGAAGCAGTCGCGCCAGGGGTCGAGGTCCTCCAGGGCGACCGTCCAGCCGCCGGCCAGACGGACCCGGCGCACCGGCTGCCAGCGCGGGTCCGACGCGGCGCGGCCGGGGCCGGCCGGTCCGACGCCCGGTCCGGTGACCGCTCCGGCGGCGAGGTCCCGGGCGTCGACGGTGACCGAGGTGCCGTCCGCGGCGAGGACGGTGAAGCCGCCGGCCCCGGCGGTCACCCGGGCCTCGCCGTCCGCCACGGCCAGCCGGCCGAGGGTCGGCAGGTGCAGCGCGCCGCCCCGCACCCGCACCGCCACGGTCTCGTCCAGGCCGGCCCGGACCGCGGCCGCGGCGGCCAGCTCGGCGAGCGGGCCGAGCCCCGCGGTGAGGTCCCCGCCCAGCCGGCGGGCGGCCCAGGCCCGGACGAACGGGTGGCCGAGCACGGTGTCCAGCGCGGCGGGCGCGCTCCGGTCCAGTTCGGCCAGCAGCTCCCAGGCCGGCGAGTGCGCCAGCCCGGCCGAGCCCTTGACGGCGGCCAGCATCGCCCGGGTGAGGGCGAGTTGGGAGCGCCCGAGGGCCCGTACGGTGTCCGGGCCGCCGTGGCCGCGGGCCAGCTCGGCCAGCTGGGACTCGGAGAGCGGGGCGGGCGACGGGACGGGGTCCGCCGCCTGGGCGGGGATCGGTGACCCCCGGTCGGCGATGCCGTTGATCAGGGTCATGAGGTCCCCGCAGTAGACGGAGGGGTTGTCGAATCCGCTGCCGTCGGGGCGGTAGCGGTGGGCGTGCAGGCCGCCGCCGCAGGAGCGGACGACCGGGCAGCGGCGGCAGGTGGCGCTCAGCCCGTCCAGCCCGGCCTGCCGGCCGGTGATGCCGGGGTGCCGGGCCACCTCGTCGAGGCTGTGGGTGAAGACGTCCAGGCCGGTGGCGGGCGCCCCGTCGAAGGCGGTCTTCAGGCTGTCGGCCTGTTCGAAGGAGCCGTCGGTCTCCAGGACCACCAGGTCGGCGGGCTCCAGGCCGAGCGACTCGGTGAGGCTGGAGAGCCCGCGCAGGGTGCGGTGCACCGACTCGAAGGTGCGGACGGCGAACGGGCGGCCGTCCGCGTTCCACCGCTCGTGGATCGCCAACAGCCAGTCGGCGTACGGGGTTCCGCCGCCGGGGGCCGGACGCGGGGGTGGGTGCTCCCAGGTCGCGTGCGGCAGGAGGAAGTCGACGGCGGGCGGCTCCAGCCCGGCCAGCGCCCGGTAGACCGCGACCGGGTCGTTGGCCACGTCGATCGTGCAGAGCAGGCCCGCGAAGAGGTGGCGGAACTCCGGCCGGCGCAGCAGCGCGACGGCCCGCATCACCTGGGGGTGCGAGCTGCGGCCGTCGGCGTAGCGGCGGTGGCGGTCGTTGGCGGCCCGGTCGCCGTCCAGCGAGACGCCGACCCGCACGCCCAGCTCGTCGAAGAGTTCGCACCAGGCGGGTGTCAGGAGGACCCCGTTGGTGTGGATGCGCAGGTCCAGGGCGCATCCGGGCGGCAGGGCCGCCCGGAACGCCTCAGCGGCGTGACGGATCGTCACTCGACCTGCGAGGAGCGGCTCCCCGCCGTGGAGGACCAGCCGGACCGCGCGCAGCCGGTGCGCGGCCGCGTGCTCGCCGATCCGCTCGGCGGCCCGGTCCAGTACCGCGTCGCCGATCACCTTGGGCTTGGTGATCCAACTCGCGTCCGCGTGCTCGTAGACGTAGCAGTGATCGCACGCGAGATCACAGCGACTGGCCACCTTCACGACGAACTGCGTGAACGGCAGCGGGGTTCGCGCCATGGTTGATGGTACTCAGAAGGGGGCGACGGCCAACCGGCGGGTCAGATGGACGAGTTGAACGCCGCGACCGGCACCAGGCCTGAATCGGAACCCGGGAGCGCGCGTCGGAGCCGGGCGTTCAGCTCGTCGGCTCCGAGTGAGGCGAGATCGGCCAGGGTGGGCCGGTCGTACTCCTGAGGGTCCGTCAGTTCGGCGGTGGGCCTGGTGTCGAGTGCGGAGGTCATGTTCGATTCTCTTCCACGATAAGGGTTAGAGAGAGCAGAAGGCCGGGTATAACAGCCGACCCCAAAGCACAAGATAGACCTCCGGCCGCCAACTCGCCGCATGCTTGACGCCACTGCCGCGCCTTGTACCGCCCCGGACTGCGGCATCGCCCCAAAAATTCACCCGGACGGCGGTCGCAACGGCGCATCCTCCCGGTGCACGGACACGCCGGACGGACGCGCCCCTCCGCCCGGCGGGCCGCCCGGCGGGCGCGGGTGCGAGGAGGGTCCTACGGGCAGAGCCGTTCGACCCGCCAGCCGGTCGGGGCGGCGACGTCCGCGGTGAAGACCAGGCGGTCGTGCAGCCGGTTCTCCCGCCCCTGCCAGAACTCGACGCTGGACGGCACCACCCGGAACCCTCCCCAGAACGGCGGGACCGGCACGCCCTCCCCCTCCGGGTAGCGGCGCTCCAGCTCGGCGTACCGCTGCTCCAGCACCTCCCGCGAGGCCACCGGGCTGGACTGCTCGCTGGCCCAGGCGCCGAGCTGCGAGCCGTGCGGGCGGGTCCGGAAGTAGGCGGCCGTCTCGTCCCGGCCGACCTTCTCCACCCGGCCCTGGACGATCACCTGGCGGGCCAGCGCGATCCACGGGAAGAGCAGCCCGGCGTACGGGTTCACGGCGAGCTCGGTGCCCTTGCGCGAGCCGTAGTTGGTGAAGAACACGAAGCCGCGCGCGTCGAAGCCCTTCAGCAGGACGGTGCGCGAGCTGGGCCGGCCCTCGGAGTCGGCGGTGGAGAGCACCATGGCGTTCGGCTCGACCACCCCGGCCTCGTCCGCCTCGTGGAACCACCGGGTGAACTGGGCGAGCGGGTCGGGCGCCAGGTGCTCCTCGACCAGGCCCTCGTGGCTGTAGTGCTTGCGCATCACGGTGAGGTCCGGTCCGGGCCGGGCCTCGGTGTCGAGGTGCCGGGCGGCGGGGCTCTGGGGCGTCGGGTGGGCGCGTTCCGGGGTCTGCACGTCAACATCATCCCGTACGACAAGCAACGGGCACCGCTCCGTACGGACAAACCCCGGTGGGAGTTATGGTGTCTCGCCACCGCCTGGCCGCCCGTCGTACGGTGGATTGTCCGGAACCCGCCCGTTCGTTCCGGAGAATTCCCGGGCACGACCGGCCCTCGGCGGAAAAGTCAACCGGGCCTCCGGCAAACATCACCACGGTGGTGTATGGCGCAATGCACCCCGTGCCTGCCACTCTGGCACCGAGTGCCAAACACCATCGGTCACAGGCGTGCCTGCCCCACCACGGCGCGGCCCGCCGATCGCAGAACTGAAGGAGCCGTCGCATGTCCGACTTCGTACCCGGGCTTGAGGGAGTCGTCGCTTTCGAGAGCGAGATCGCCGAGCCCGACCGTGAAGGCGGCGCCCTGCGGTACCGAGGCGTGGACATCGACGACCTGGTCGGCCACGTCTCGTTCGGGCACGTCTGGGGCCTGCTGGTCGACGGCAAGTTCAACCCCGGCCTGCCGGCCGCGGAGCCCTTCCCGATCCCGGTGCACTCCGGTGACATCCGCGTCGACGTGCAGTCCGCGCTCGCCATGCTCGCCCCGGTGTGGGGCCTGCGGCCGCTGCTCGACATCTCCGCCGAGCAGGCCCGCGACGACCTCGCCCGCGCCGCCGTGATGGCGCTGTCCTACGTGGCCCAGTCGGCCCGCGGCCAGGGTCTGCCGATGGTCCCGCAGAGCGAGATCGACAAGGCCGAGACGGTCGTCGAGCGCTTCATGATCCGCTGGCGCGGCGAGCCGGACCCGAAGCACGTCAAGGCCATCGACGCCTACTGGACCTCCGCCGCCGAGCACGGCATGAACGCCTCCACCTTCACCGCCCGCGTCATCGCCTCCACCGGCGCCGACGTGGCGGCCGCCCTCTCCGGCGCGGTGGGCGCGATGTCCGGCCCGCTGCACGGTGGCGCGCCCTCCCGCGTGCTGGGCATGATCGAGGAGATCGAGCGCACCGGCGACGCCGTCAAGTGGGTGAAGAGCGCGCTCGACAAGGGCGAGCGCCTGATGGGCTTCGGCCACCGCGTCTACCGCGCCGAGGACCCGCGCGCCCGCGTGCTGCGCCGCACCGCCAAGGAGCTCGGCGCCCCGCGCTTCGAGATCGCCGAGGCGCTGGAGAAGGCCGCGCTGGAGGAGCTGCACAACCGCCGCCCCGACCGCGTGCTCGCCACCAACGTGGAGTTCTGGGCCGCGATCATGCTGGACTTCGCCGAGGTCCCGGCGCACATGTTCACCTCGATGTTCACCTGTGCGCGCACCGCCGGCTGGTCGGCGCACATCCTGGAGCAGAAGCGCACGGGCCGGCTCGTGCGCCCCGCCGCGCGCTACATCGGCCCCGGCCCGCGCAGCCCGCAGGAGATCGAGGGCTGGGACGCCATCGCGCACTGATCCCACCCCCGCACACCCCCGCTGAGCAGCGGGTCCGGCCCGTTCCGGACCCGCTGCTCCGCTCGCTCGCGGCCGGATCGACGGCATCTCAGCGGGCGGACCGAGGTCACGTTCCGCCGCGACCGGCCGGTAGGCTGCGCCCGTGGCTCAGATCCAGATCCCCGCTGACATCAAGCCCGCAGACGGCCGTTTCGGCTGCGGCCCGTCCAAGGTGCGCCCCGAGGCCCTGAGTGCCCTCGCCGCCACCGGTACCTCCCTGCTCGGCACCTCGCACCGCCAGGCCCCGGTGAAGAACGTGGTCAAGCGCGTACGCGAGGGCGTGAGCAGCCTCTTCTCCCTCCCCGAGGGCTACGAGGTGGTACTCGGCAACGGCGGCTCCACCGCCTTCTGGGACATCGCGGCGTTCGGCCTGGTGCGGGAGAAGTCCCAGCACCTCAACTTCGGCGAGTTCTCCTCCAAGTTCGCCTCCTCGGTGAAGGCCGCCCCCTGGCTGGCCGACCCTTCGGTGATCAAGAGCGAGCCGGGCACCCACCCGCTGCCGGTCGCCGAGGCCGGCGTGGACGTCTACGCGCTCACCCACAACGAGACCTCGACCGGCGTCGCGATGCCGATCAGCCGCCCGGCCGGCGCGGACCAGGGCTCGCTCGTGCTGGTGGACGCCACCTCGGGCGCCGGCGGCCTGCCGGTCGACATCACCGAGACCGACGTCTACTACTTCGCCCCGCAGAAGTCCTTCGCCTCCGAGGGCGGGCTCTGGCTGGCGACCTTCTCCCCGGCCGCCCTGGAGCGCGCCGCCGAGATCGCCGCCTCCGGGCGCTACATCCCGCCGTTCTTCGACCTGCCGACGGCCATCGACAACTCGTCGAAGGACCAGACGTACAACACCCCGTCGATCGCCACGCTGTTCCTGCTGGCCGACCAGCTGGAGTGGCTGAACGGCAACGGCGGGCTCGACTGGGCCGTCGCCCGTACGGCCGACTCCTCGGCGCGGCTGTACGGCTGGGCGGAGAAGTCCTCGTTCGCCCGGCCGTTCGTCGCCAACCCGGCCGAGCGTTCGCAGGTCGTCGGCACCATCGACTTCGACGAGTCGATCGACGCCGCCGCGATCGCCAAGGCACTGCGTGCCAACGGCATCGTCGACACCGAGCCGTACCGCAAGCTGGGCCGCAACCAGCTGCGCGTCGCGATGTTCCCGGCCATCGAGCCGGCCGACGTCGAGGCGCTGACCGCGTGCGTCGACTACGTGGTCGAGCGGCTCTGACCGCCCCGTACACGGCCGGAAGGGGCCACCGCCCGTGGGCGGTGGCCCCTTCCGCGTTCCCGGCCGGTCACGGCCGGGGTCACTTCCCGATCAGCGAGCCGATCAGCACGACGGCCAGCAGCAGGAGCAGGGCTCCGGTCACGATGCGCATACGAGTCTTGGGGTCCACGATCGTCGAGCGTACCCCCGGACGGCCACAGGTCCGCCCCGGCCCCCGGCCCCGGACCCGCCTCACGGCCTGCTGGCCCCGCCTCACGGCCTTCCGGCCCCGGTGCGCGGCCGGTGATCAGCCGCGTGCCGTGCCGAAGCCCTCCGGCGCCCCCGCCTCCAGCCAGACCCGGTAGGAGGGGCTGCGCCGGGTCGCCTCGGCGTGCGCCGCCCGGGCCAGGCCGGTGACCTCGGGCGCCACCGCCGCGGCCGCCGTGCCCGGGTGCCAGCCGACCAGGTGCCGCCAGCACAGCGGGACGCCGGTCAGCGGCACGGTCACCACCCCGGTGGTCGGCGGGAAGGTCGCCCGGCAGAGCCCGACCGCCCGGCCGACCTGCACCAGGTGCACGCAGGCGGCGGTGTCGGTCTCGTACATCGCCAGCGGGGTGAAGCCCTCACGGGCGCAGGCGGCGGAGAAGCAGTCCGCGAAGCAGCCGTCACCGGGCACGGTCGCCCAGTACGCCGTCGCGAGCCGCCCGAGCGCCACCTCGCCGGCACCGGCGAGCGGGTGGGAGTCGGCCAGCATCACGAACACCGGGTCGGTGCCGACCTCCCGCCAGGCCAGCCGGTCGGCGCCGCGCGGACGGCTCTCCCCGCAGGTGCCGATCAGCGCGAAGTCCAGCCTGCCGTCGGCGACCTGGCCGGTCAGCTCGTCCGCGGACCAGGAGGTCGCGGTGGACACCGGCACCCCCGGGTGGCCGGTGGCGAGCCGGTCGACCAGCCCGCCGAGCAGCGGCCCGTGGGTCGCCCCGATCCGGTACCGGCCGGGCCCGCCGTGGCCGTTGGCGAAGCGCACCGCCTCCTGCTGGAGCTGCTGGGCGGCCGGCAGCAGCACCCGTGCCCGGTCCAGCACCAGCTCTCCCAGCGGGGTCGGCCGCACCCCCTCCCGGCCCCGGTCGAACAGCGGACCGCCCAGCGCCCGTTCGATGCGCCGCAGCTGGGTGCTGAGCGCCGGCTGGGCCAGTCCGAGCGCCGCCGACGCCTTGGTCAGGCTCCCCGCCTCGGCGATCGCCCGGATGGTCCTGAGGTGGCGCAGCTCCAGCTCCATGCCCGCACCGTACGGGCGCCACCGGACCGTCACAAGGTGCGCTACGCACCGAGGTTGGAGCCCCCGCCGGCGTCCGGGTGCCGTCCGGTGACCCGGCGGGCGTCGTCGGAGGCCGGGAAGGCGACCACGTCGGCGACGTCCGCCGCCCCGCCGACCCGGCCGATCCACCCTCGGCCGGGTCGGCGGGGCGGCTACCAGCGGGCCAGCGGCCAGGCCCGGACGGTCTCGTAGTGGGCGAAGCCGCCGTCCAGCTCGCTCTTCATCAGGTGCAGCTCGGCGGCCTCCCACTCGCCGCCCCGGTAGTCGTCCAGCGCCGAGGCGAGCGTCGCCAGCTCCGCCGCGGCGACCCGCTGCACCGCCCGGCGCCGGCCCCGGGTGGAGCCGGCCCGGGCCAGGGTGAGGTGCGGGTGGAACGCGAAGGCGTCCAGCTCGCCGACCACCCCCGCGACCGCCTCGGTCACGGCCTCGGCCAGCCGGCGCAGCGCGTACGTCTGGCCCTCCACCCCGGCCCACAGCACGCGGTCCCCGAAGCGCCCGCCGCCGGCCAGCCGCAGCCGGTGCGCCTCGTGCACCTGCGCCACCCCGGCCAGCGCCCCCTCCAGCTCGGGCAGCCGTTCGGCCGGCACCTCGCCGAGGAAGGCCAGGGTGAGGTGCCAGCCCTCCCGGGTGGTCCAGCGCAGCCGGTCCGCCCCGGGCAGGCCGCGCACCGGCTCGACGGCGTCGGACAGTTCCCGCAGGACGGCGGCCGGGGGCAGCACCGCCACGAAGAGCCTCATGGGTCCATCTTCCCGCGCGGAGCGGTTCGCGGTAGAACGGTTTTCCGTGACGAACGAATCCACCGGGACCGTGATCCGCACCGGCGGCCCCGACGACGCCGACGACATCCTCGCCCTGCTCGACGGAGCGGTCGCCTGGCTGGCCTCCCTGGGCCGCACGAAGCAGTGGGGCGACAGCCCCTGGAGCAGCCGTCCGGCGGGCGTGCAGAAGGTGCGGGAGTACGTCCGCCCGCCCTTCCTGGTCCGGCTGGCCGTGAACGGGCGGGGCCGCACGGTCGGCTCCTGCGTCCTCGCCGACGTGCCGCCGCCGTACGTTGAGCCGGCCACCGAGCCGGAGCTCTACCTCCGCAACCTGGTCACCGACCGCGATCTCAGCGGTACCGGTATCGGCGCCGCCCTGGTCGCCGACGCCCTCGCCGAGGCGCGCCGCCGGGGCGCCGCCGTGCTGCGGGTGGACTGCTACGGGGGCGGCGACCGCCGGCTGGTCGAGCAGTACCGCAAGCTCGGCTTCACCGAGTCGCTGTTCTTCGAGTCGGTACTCCCGGACGGTCACCCCTGGCAGGGGCAGGTGCTGGAGATCAGGCTCTGACCCCCCGCACCCACCCCTGACCGTTCGTCAGCAGGCGGTGGCGAGACCTGAC
This sequence comes from Kitasatospora sp. NPDC004240, assembly GCF_053603215.1. Classification (NCBI taxonomy): domain Bacteria; kingdom Bacillati; phylum Actinomycetota; class Actinomycetes; order Kitasatosporales; family Streptomycetaceae; genus Kitasatospora; species Kitasatospora sp. NPDC004240. The sequence goes on from NZ_JBSGFD010000008.1 coordinate 102,888, forward strand.
TTGGCCGGGGCGGTGCGGGGCACCACGGCCACCACCCGCCCGCCGCGGCCCGGATGCAGGTCGAACCTCACCCGCAGGTCCGCGCCGCGCGCCAGCACCAGGCCGACCACGCCGGCCGCCAGCGCCGAGACCAGCCCGCAGGCCAGCAGCCCCAGCCGGGGCCCGTACGAGGCGGTGACCCAGCCGACGACCGGGGCACCGATCGGGGTGCCGCCGGTGAACACCAGCACCAGCAGGCCCATCACCCGGCCCCGCATCGCGGGGTCGGTGGCCAGCTGCAGCGCCGAGTTCACCGAGGTGTTGAAGCTCAGCCCGAACACCCCGATCAGCGTCAGCAGCGCCGCGAAGGACCAGTAGCCGGGCGCGAAGGCGGCCAGCACCTCCAGCACGCCGAAGGCCAGCGCCGCGCCGACCAGGGTGCGCAGTCTCGGCGCGCCTCGGCGTGCCGCCAGCAGCGCCCCCGCCAGCGAGCCGACCGCCATCGCGGTGTTCAGCAGCCCGTACTGGCCGGCGCCCACCCGGAAGGTGTCGTACGCGAAACCCGACAGCAGCGTCGGGAAGTTGAACCCGAAGGTGCCGATGAACCCGGCCAGCACCATCGGCCAGAGCAGCTCGGGCCGCTCCCTCACGTACCGCAGGCCCTCGCGCAGCTGGCCCTTCTCGCGGGCGATCGGCGCGGTCGGCCGCAGCTCGCTGCCGCGCATCGCCAGCAGTCCGCCGATCACGGCGGCGAAGGAGAGCGCGTTGACCGCGAAGGCCCAGCCGCTGCCCACCGCGGCGATCAGCAGGCCCGCCACGGCGGGGCCGACCAGCCGGGCGGTCTGGAAGTTGGCGGCGTTCAGGCTGACCGCGTTGGCGAGGTCCTTGGGCCCGACCATCTCGGAGACGAAGGCCTGGCGGGCCGGGTTGTCGACCACGGTCACCAGGCCGAGCAGCAGGGCGAAGGCGTACACGTAGTACGGCGTCACCACCCCGCCGATCGTCAGCACCGCGAGGCCGGCGGCGAGCAGGCCCATCGCGCCCTGGGTGTGGACCAGCAGACGGCGCTTGGGCATCCGGTCGGCGAGCACCCCGCCCCAGAGGCCGAGCAGCAGCATCGGCAGGAACTGCATCGCGGTGGTGATGCCGACCGCGAGCGGGCTCCCGGTGAGGCTGAGGACCAGCCAGTCCTGGGCGATCCGCTGCATCCAGGTCCCGGTGTTGGAGACCACCTGACCGGCGAAGTAGTAGCGGTAGTTGCGCACCCGCAGCGAGGAGAACATGCCCCCGGGGCGGGTGAACCTCGCTCCGGTCGGCCCGTCGCGGTCACTGCGGTCGCGGTCCGGGCGGAGGTCGCGGTCCGGGCGGTCGTCGTCCGGGTGGGGGTCGTGTGCGGCGGTGATGGCCGCCGCGGTGCGTTCGTCGGGGTCGTCGTCGCCGCTGCCGGGCAGCCCCGTCGGGGCGGGTGCCGGTGCGTCGGCGGCCGCGGCGCTCGCCGCGGCGGGGTCGGTGGTCGGGTCGTCGGTACGGGTGGCGGCGGCGCTGGCTGCGGCCGGCGGTGTCACGGTGGTCTCCCCTCGCGGCACGACGGCCCGTGGGCCGGCCGTCGTGCTCCTGGTGTCGGTGATGAGCGCTGCGGTGATGCGGTACTCCCTCGTCGTACGGTTCTCGGTGCCGGTGGATGTGCGAGCGCCCGCGGGTCGCGGGCTCCCGGGCCTACAGGTGCGCGAGCTTGTAGAGGACGGGCGCGGCCTCCCGCAGGGTGGCCCACTCCTCCTCGCTGAGCCCCTGCGCCAGCTCCGCCAGCCAGGCGTTACGGCGCCGGCGGCTCTCCGCGAGGATCTCCTCGGCCTGCTCGGTACTGCTGACGACCACCTGGCGGCGGTCCTCCGGGTGCGGCTCGCGCCGGACCAGCCCCTTCTCCTCCAGCATCGCCACGATCCGGGTCATGGACGGCGGCTGGACGTGCTCGCGCCGGGCGAGCTCGCCCGGCGTGGCCTTGCCGCAGCGGGCGAGGGTGCCCAGCACCCCGATCTCGGTGGGGCTGAGCGACTCCTCGACACGCTGATGGCGCAGGCGTCGGGAGAGGCGCATGGCGGACGATCGCAGCTGACTGATCGCTGCGAGGTCCCGCTCGGACATCTCGGGCATGGTCCTTAGCCTACGTCATTACCTTCGCTAAGGAAAATTGATTTCCGGAGGGCCCGGTTCCCGTACGACGGCCGGACACCGCCCCGGCCGCACGGCCGTCGGCGCGCCCGGCGCGCGCCCCCGTTCCCCCGCCCGG
>NZ_JBSGFD010000009.1:0-88550 GCF_053603215.1 Kitasatospora sp. NPDC004240
GGGCGGCGTCCCCCGCGGCCGCGGCGGCGCCGCTGAAGCGCTCCAGGCCGACCCGGCTGCGGATCGCGCAGATCGGGGTGGACGCGCCGTTCACCGAGCTGACGCTGGACGCGGCCGGGGCGCTCAACGCCCCGCCGCCGGACGACCGGAACCTGGTGGGCTGGTACCGCGACGGGGTCTCCCCGGGCGAGCGCGGCGCCGCCGTCCTGGCCGGTCACGTGGACACCCGTACGGGCCCGGCGGTGTTCCTGCTGCTGAGCCTGCTGGTGCCGGGGAACCGGGTCGAGGTGGTCCGGGCGGACGGCACGGTCGCGGTGTTCGCCGTGGACTCGGTGCAGACCTTCCGCAAGGACGCCTTCCCCGACCAGCAGGTGTACGGGAAGACCCCCGACGCGCAGCTGCGGCTGATCACCTGCGGCGGCACGTACGACAAGAAGCGCAAGGACTACCCGGACAACGTGGTGGTGTTCGCGCACCTGGAGTCCTCGCGCAAGGCCTGAGGCGTCCGGGAATCACGACAGGACCGCCGGCCCCTCCCGGGAGGGGCCGGCGGTCCTGTCGTGCCGCGGGGCTCAGCGCCGCACGGTGCTCTCGAAGGCGTGCAGGTACGGGTTGACCGGGCGGACGTCCGAGACGTCCAGGCCGGCCTCGGTCATCAGCCGGACCATGCTCTTCTCGGAGTGCTTGGCGCCGCCGACGTTGAGCATCAGCATCAGGTCCATCGCGGTGGTGAACCGCATCGAGGGGCTGTCGTCGACCAGGTTCTCCACGACCACCACGCGGGCGCCGGGGGGCGCGACGCGCACCACGTTGGCCAGGGTGCGGCGGGTGGAGTCGTCGTCCCACTCCAGGATGTTCTTGATGATGTAGAGGTCGGCGCGGACCGGGATGTCCACCCGGCAGTCGCCGGGCACCAGCCGGGCGCGGTCGGCGAAGGCGCCGCCCTCGCGCAGCCGGGGATCGGCGCCGGCGACCACCTTGGGCAGGTCCAGCAGGGTGCCGTGCAGCCCGGGGTGCTTCTCCAGCAGGCTGGCCAGGACGTGGCCCTGGCCGCCGCCGATGTCGACGACCGAGGCCACGCCGGTGAGGTCGAGGTAGTCGGCGAAGTCCCGGGCGGACTGCCGGCTGGAGGTGGTCATCGCCTTGTCGAAGACCTTGGCCGAGTCGCCGCCCTCGCTGTGCAGGTAGTCGAAGAACTCCTTGCCGAACAGCTCGGGGAAGACGTTGCGCCCGGAGCGCACGGCCTCGTCGAGCTTCGGCCAGGCCTCCCAGGTCCACGGCTCGGTGCACCAGAGGGAGATGTAGCGCAGCGAGTTGGGCGCGTCCTCGCGCAGCAGCCGGGACATCTCGGTGTGCTCGAAGCGGTCGCCGTCGAGTTCGTTGAAGATGCCGTAGCAGGTGAGGGCGCGCATCAGGCGGCGCAGTTGCTTGGGCTCGGTGCCGAGGGTGGCGGCGAGTTCGGTGACGTCGGCCGGGGTCTCGCCGAGCGCGTCGGCGACGCCGAGCCTGGCGGCCGCGCGGACGGCGGCGGCGCAGGCGGCGCCGAAGACGAGCTCCCGCAGGCGCATGGCGGCCTGTGGGGTGGTGGCTGGTGCGGTGGTCATGTGCGTCCTTCAGGGGTGGGGTCGCGGGTCGGGTGGGCGGTGGCGTCAGCAGTGGCCGGCCGGCTCGGAGACCGAGCAGTGGTTGCGGGCCCAGGTGTTGGTGGTGCCGGTGTCGCGGTCGGCGAGGTCGGCCGGCAGGTTGCCGTCCAGCTGGTTGCCGGTGACGGAGTTGTTGGCGTTGGGCACGCCGACCACGCTGCGGAAGAGCACGATGCCGCCGGACATCGTGGAGGCGCCGACGTTGTCGCGCACCTGGTTGCCGGTCACCTGGGTGTCCTCGGCGCCGGTGAGGAGGATGCCGGTGCCCTGGATGTGGTCGAGGCGGGGGGTGGGCGGGCAGTACTTGTTGTTGGCGATGACCCGGTTGCGGCTGACCGTGAGGGCGCCGGCCCGGGGCACGCTCTCGTCGCCGACGACGAAGACGCCGCCGCAGTTGCCGCTGATGGCGTTCTGGTCGACGCTCAGGGTGCGGGCGCGCCGGATGGTGACGCCGATCCGGTTCTCGGTGAGCCGGTTGCCGCTGATCACGGTGCCCTCGGTGTCGAGCGCGCCGCCCTCGTGGTTCACGGTGTTGGCGAGGAAGACGCCGGACTGGCCGTTGCGGGTGGCGGTGTTGCCGGTGATCACGGCGCGGACGGACTTCTCCTGGGCGATGCCCTGCTGGCCGTTGTCCCGGACGTGCACCGCGCGGACGGTCATCCCGGTGGTCTCGGTGGCGTCGACGCCGTTCTTGGGGAACCCGGCGACGGTGAGCGCCTCGATCCTGACGTCACTCAGCCGGTGGCCCTCGGTGCCGGCGACGCAGAGGCCGTGGCCGGCGGTGGCGCAGACGGCGTCCTCCTGTCCGGTGCCGTCCGTACGGGGGGTGATCACGGTGGTCGGTCCGGTGCCGCGCAGGGTGACGCCGGAGGTGGTGATGCGGACGCTGCCGGGGTAGGTGCCGGGGAGCAGCTGGACGGTGTCGCCGGGTCGGGCGGCGTCCAGGGCCTGCTGAATCGATTCTCCGGGCTGAACGAGGTGCAGCGTGCCGAGGGCGTGGGCCGCGGGGGCGGCGCCGAGGGTGGACAGGACGGTGGTCAGGGCGGCCGCGGTGGCCGCGGCGAGGTGGTGGACCCGTCGCGTGGACATGAGTGGTTGACCTGCTTTCTCGCCGCGCTCGCGGGGACCCCGGCGCGGTGACACGGTGTGCGCGATGGATGACGGCCCGTGTGGGGGTCGGCCGAACCGACGCTATGGGCGCCTGCCGGGGCCCGCCACCAGGGAGGGCTGCGGGGCTGACGGACCGTCGGCCGGTGGGGGGAACGAGGGGTCGCCGGGGTGTGGACGGGGCGGCCCGCCGGGCGTGGCATGCTCGGGGCATGAACGCCGCGCCGCCGCCCGCCCCCGTCCAACCCGGCATCCCCGCCCAGCCCGGCGTCCCCACCCGGCCCGGCGTCCCCGCCCAGCCCGGCGTCCCCGCCCAGCCCGGCGTCCGCGACCCGCTCGCCCCGCTGGGCAGCCGCGGCCCCGCCCCCGCGCAGGACCCGGCCGCGGCCCGCAACCCGGTGGGCGCGCACGTGCCGGTGGCCGCCCGGGGCCTGGCCGGCACCGGACTGGCGTACGCGCGGCGGGTCGGCGCCGAGGCGGTGCAGGTGTTCGTGGCGAACCCGCGCGGCTGGGCCACTCCCCCGGGCAACCCGGCGCAGGACGAGGCGTTCCGCACCGCCTGCGCGGAGCAGGGCGTCCCGGCGTACGTCCACGCGCCGTACCTGATCAACTTCGGCTCGGACAACCCGGCCACCCGGGAGCGCTCGGCCCTCTCGCTGCGGCACTCGCTGCTGCGCGGGCGGGCGATCGGGGCGCTGGGCGTGGTGCTGCACACCGGTTCGGCGGTGGGCACCGCGGCCGGCGGGGGTTCGCGCCGGGCCGAGGCGATGGCGCAGGTGCGCGAGGACGTCCGTCCCCTGCTGGACGAGCTGGACACGCTGGCGGACCTCGACCCGCTCGGCGGGCCGGCGCCCTGGCTGCTGCTGGAGCCCACGGCCGGTCAGGGCAGCTCGCTCTGCTCGCGGATGGCGGACCTGGCCGAGTACGTCGAGGCGCTGGACGGCCATCCGCGGGTCGGCGTCTGCCTGGACACCTGCCACGCCTTCGCGGCCGGCCACGACCTGGCGGAGCCCGGCGGCGTCCGGGCGGTACTGGACGAGCTGGTCGCGGCGGCCGGTCCCGGACGGCTGCGGCTGATCCACGCCAACGACTCCGAGGACACGGTCGGCGCGCGCAAGGACCGGCACGCCAGCATCGGGGCCGGGCACATCGGCGCGGAGCCGTTCCGCGAGCTGTTCGAGCACCCGGCGACGGCGGGCGTCCCGCTGATCGTGGAGACGCCGGACCGCAAGCACGGCGGTGACGGGACGGGGCACGCGATGGACATCGCCGTCCTCAAGGGGCTGCGCGAGCGCGCCGCCGTACCCGCCTGACCCCGCGCCGCGCCGTACCCGTGGCCGTACCGGGGTGCCCCCGGGCGGCGGTACCCGCGCGGGCCCGGGCTGCCGGGTGCGGCGTGCGGTGGCAGGCTGGGGACGAATCCGTCCCGGGCCCCCTGGGGGTTGATGATGAGTCCGACCCGCCGACTCGCGGCCCTGCCGTGCGGACGCCGCAGCAAGTGGGTGGTGCTGGCGCTCTGGCTGGTGCTGCTGGTGGTGGCCGGCCCGCTCGCCGGGAAGCTCGCCGGGGCCGAGGACAACCAGGCCTCCAGCTGGCTGCCCGGCAGCGCCGAGTCCACCATCGTGCTCAAGGAGCAGCGTGCCTTCCAGCCGGTGGACACCCTGCAGGCCGTGGTGGTGTACGAGCGGCCCGACGGGATCACCGAGGCCGACCGCGCGGAGGCCGCCCGGGACGCGGCCGCGTTCGCCGCCGCCCCGCACGTGCTGGGGCGGGTCATCGGCCCGGTGGTGTCGGAGGACGGCCGGGCGATGCAGACCATCGTGCCGGTCGACATCGGCACCGGCGGCTGGGAGGACCTGCGCCCGGCCGTGGACAGCATGCGCGCCACCGTCGCCGCGGACGACCTCGGCATGTCCACCCACGTCACCGGCCAGGCCGGGATCGGCGCCGACCAGGCGGAGGCCTTCGCCGGCATCGACGACACCCTGCTGTTCGCCACCGTGGCCGTGGTGATCATCCTGCTGCTGCTCACCTACCGCAGCCCGGTGCTGTGGCTGTTCCCGCTGCTGGCGGCGGCGGTCTCGCTGGCCGTCTCGCAGGCGGTGATCTACCTGCTGGCCGAGCACGCCGGGCTGACCGTGAACGCGCAGAGCGCCGGCATCCTGATCGTGCTGGTGCTGGGCGCGGGCACCGACTACGCGCTGCTGATCACGGCCCGCTACCGGGAGGAGCTGCGCCGCCACGAGGACCGGCACGAGGCGATGGCCTTCGCGCTGCACCGCGCCGGCCCGGCGATCCTGGCGAGCTCGGCGACGGTGGTCGCCTCGATGCTCTGCCTGCTGGTCGCCGAGATGAACTCCACCCGGGGCCTCGGCCCGGTCTGCGCGATCGGCGTGCTGGTGGCGCTGGCCGCGATGCTCACCCTGCTGCCGGCGATGCTGGTGATCGTCGGCCGCTGGGTGTTCTGGCCGGTGAAGCCCGGGTATGGGACGCCGGAGCCGACCACCTCCGGTCGCTGGGCCCATGTCGGCTCCTGGATCGGACGGCGTCCGCGCAAGGTCTGGGGGGTCACCACGCTGGCCCTGGCGGCCTGCTGCCTCGGGTTGATCTCGCTCAACGCGACCGGGCTGAGCACCGCCGGCAGCTTCACCGGCAAGCCGGACTCGGTGGACGGCCAGCAGGTGCTGGCCGCGCACTTCCCGGCCGGCACGGGCGCCCCGCTGACCGTCATCAGCACCGCCGCCACGGCCGGCGAGGTACGGGCGGTGGCGCAGTCGACGCCGGGCATCGCCTCGACCACGGTGCCGGTGGAGCACGACGGGCGGGCGCTGTTCCAGGCGACGCCGGCCGACCCGCCGGACAGCCAGGCCGCGGAGGACACCGTGGACCGGCTGCGCGCCGCGGTGCACGCCGTGCCGGACGCGGACGCCAGGGTGGGCGGCGGCACGGCGGTGGCGCTGGACGCCGGACGGGCCGCCGCGGACGACAACCGGGCGATCATCCCGCTGGTGCTCGGGGTGGTGCTGCTGATCCTGGGGCTGCTGCTGCGGGCGGTGACCGCGCCGCTGGTGCTGATCGGGACGGTGGTGCTGTCGTACGCGGCGGCGCTGGGGATCAGCGCCTTCGTGTTCGAGCACGCCTTCGGGTTCGAGGGCCAGGACCACGCGTTCCCGCTGTTCGTGTTCGTCTTCCTGGTGGCGCTGGGCATCGACTACAACATCTTCCTGATGACCCGGGTGCGGGAGGAGTCCGTGCACCGCGGCACGTTCCGGGGTGCGGTGGCCGGACTGGCCGCGACCGGCGGGGTGATCACCTCGGCCGGTCTGATCCTGGCGAGCACCTTCGCGGTGCTGGGCACGCTGCCGGTGGTGGCGTTCACCGAGATCGGCTTCGCGGTGGCGCTGGGGGTGCTGCTGGACACCCTGGTGGTGCGGTCGGTGCTGGTCACCGCGTTGACCATGGACATCGGCCGGCACATGTGGTGGCCGGGGAAGTTGTCCAGGCAGGTCGAACTCCAGGAGGACAAGTTGGCCAGACAGCTTTAAGTTACCTCTGAGTTCATATGGTTATCGTCTGACGTCTTGTCGGACGTGACCGACCCCGCGTTGACTGCGGCCATGTCAAACTCCACCCTCCGTCGGGGCCGCCGCCTCGCCGCGGTCTGCGCCGCCTCGGCCGCCCTGCTCGCCCCGCTGGCCGCCGCGCCCACCGCCGCCGCCGAGACCCCCGGGGCCGCCGCCCCCGCGACCGGCGGGGCCGCCACGGTCACGGTCCCCGCGCTCAAGGTCCTGACGTACAACGTCTTCCTGATGAGCAAGAGCCTCTACCCCAACTGGGGCCAGGACCACCGCGCCCGGGCCATCGCCGCCGCGGACTTCTTCCAGGGCCACGACGTGGTCGTCCTCCAGGAGGCCTTCGACAACGCCGCCTCCGACCTGCTCACCGCCCAGGCCTCCGCCGCGTACCCGTACCACACCCCCGTGGTCGGCCGCTCGACCGGCGGCTGGGACGCCACCGGCGGCAGCTACAGCTCCACCACGCCCGAGGACGGCGGGGTGACGCTGCTCAGCAAGTGGCCGATCCTGCGCAAGGAGCAGTACGTCTTCAAGGACGCCTGCGGGGCCGACTGGTGGTCCAACAAGGGCTTCGTCTACGCGGTGCTCGACGTCGACGGGCTGCGCACGCACGTGGTCGGCACCCACCTGCAGTCCACCGACGGCGGCTGCTCGGCCGGCCAGCCGGCCACCGTACGGGCGGCGCAGCTCAAGGCGATGAAGGCCTTCCTGGACGCCAAGAACATCCCGGCCGCCGAGCCGATCGTGGTCGCCGGCGACCTCAACGTCGACTCGCACGGCTCCGAGTACCCGTCGATGCTGGCCAACGGCGGCCTGGCGCCCGCCGACGGCCGGACCGGGTGGCCGAACTCCTTCGACACCGCCGACAACTCGATCGCCGCCTACCGCTACCCGGGCGAGCCGAACGAGGACCTCGACTACGTGCTCTACCGGGCCGACCACGCCCGCCCGGCCGGCTACGTCAACGATGTCCACCGCTTCCACAGCGCGCCCTGGACGGTGAGCAGTTGGGGCAGCAGCTACACCTACCAGGACCTCTCCGACCACTACCCGGTGACCGGCGGCTGAGCCGTCGGCGACCGCGCCGCCCCGGGCCCGGCCCCGGGGCGGCGCGCCCGTCTCACATACCGGGACCGCACTGGCAGTCCGGCGGCCGCTCCGGGCACGATCACTGCGGCACCGATCAGGGGGATCGGGCCACGGGGATCCCAGGGGGAACCATGAGTGAGACCAAGGACCCGAAGGTCGCGGCGATCGAGGCCTTCTTCGCGGCCTACGGCGCCGGGGACGTCGACGCGATGAGCGAGGTGCTGGCCGAGGGCATCGAGTGGACCATCCCGGGCCGGCACCCGCTGTCCGGCACCAAGCGCGGGGTGGCCGAGGTGCGGGCCTTCTTCGACCAGCTGGGCAAGGCCGGGTTCAAGGCGGAGCCGATCTTCTTCGGCGCCAACGAGGAGTACGTGGTGGACATCCACCGCGGCTGGACCACCGAGGGCACCGGCGGGGTCGACACCACCTGGGCGCTGGTCTGGCACTTCGACGCCGAGGGCAAGGTCGACCGGGTGGTCAACCTCTCCGGCGACCAGCACCAAATGGACACGTTCGTCTGGGCCAACTACGCGCTCGCCCCGCTGCCGGACCGTCTGGCCTGAGCCGGCGGGACGGCACGCGCGCGGCCGGTGCGCAGGACACCGCACCGGCCGCGTGCGCGTTCGGGTTGAGTATCCTTTCCTGACTGTTTGCTTCTGCTGCTTTCGGTCCGTCCGCACCGGGACGACGGGGAGGACGAGGACATGGCCGACACCGGCATGCTGGCCCACCAGCGGCAGGCGATGATCGCCGAGATGGTCCGCCGCGGCGGCGCCGTACGGGTCGCCGAGCTGGTCGAGCAGCTGGGCGTCTCCGACATGACCGTGCGCCGAGACCTGGACGCCCTGGAACGGGCGGGCCTGGTGAAGAAGGTGCACGGCGGCGCCGTCCCGGCCTCGGAGACCGCCATCGACGAGCCCGGCTTCGAGGCGAAGTCCGGGCTGGAGTCCGCCGCCAAGGCCGCCGTCGCGGACGCCGCGGCCGCGCTGGTGGAGCCGGGCAGCGTGATCGCGATCTCGGCGGGGACCACGGCGTACGCGGTCGCCTCGCGACTGCTGCGGGTGCCGCGGCTGACCGTCATCACCAACTCGCTGCCGGTCGCGGACCTCATCCGCTCGGCCGGGCAGGGGCAGGAGCAGGGGGCCCCGTCGCTGCTGCTGACCGGGGGCGCGCCCACCCCGTCCGCCGCGCTGGTCGGGCCGCTGGCCGACCAGTCGATCGGCTCGCTCCACGTCGACCTGCTGGTGCTGGGCGCCCACGGGGTCTCCGAGAAGGCCGGTCTGACCACCCCGAACCTCGCCGAGTCGCAGACCAACCGCACGCTGATCGCCTCCGCCCGCCGGGTCGTGGTGGTGGCCGACCACACCAAGTGGGGCGTGGTCGGGCTCAGCGGCTTCGCCGCGCTCGACGAGATCGACGTGTTCGTCACCGACTCCGGGCTGAACCCGCAGGCCCGGGGCGTCCTCGCGGAGGCGGTCGGGGAACTGGTCGTCGCGCAGGTCCCGGGCGGCTGAGGACCGGGCCCCGCACGTCCCCCGCGCGGGCACCGGGTCAGCCGCAGGGGACGCCCGCCGACCTCCAGCCGGCCGGGTCGACCATGGTGGTCCTCGCGAGGGTCTCCGCCGGCATCTCCTTGCCGTTCCTGAGCCTGTCGTACACGGTCTGGACGGCGAGCGCGCCGACGTCCTTGCCGTTGATGAACAGCGCCGCCCTCATCCCGGAGGGCTTGTTGCCGCTCCAGTCCTTGCAGGCGAGGTAGGCGCCGAGGCCGACGCCGATGACCCGGTCGGCGCCGATGCCGGCGTTCTGCAGGGCGGTGACGCCGCCCTGGACGTTCTCGTCGTTGCAGCCCCAGACCACCCAGTTCCTGACGCCCGGGTTGGCGGTGACGGTCGCGGCGACCCTGTCCAGGGCGCCGGCGGGGGTGTTGTCGGTGGCCACGTCGAGGTGGCGGACCCCGGGTGCGACGGCGCCGAAGGCCTCCTTGGCGGCCCGGACCCGGTCGCGGCAGACGGTGACGTCCTGCTTCCAGGCGGAGACGGCCCGGGTCTCGGTGGGGTTCCAGCCGGCCTTCCGGAACTCCTCGGCGGCCCGCCTGCCGACCTCGCCGCCCATCTGGGCGCCGCTGAAACCGACCCGCGGCACCAGGTCCGCCCTGGCGCAGACCACCGGGTCGGGACCGGTGGCGCAGATCTGGTCGTCGGAGGTCAGCAGGGCCACCTTGGCGTCCCGGGCGGCCCGCACGATCCGGGGGCCGACGGCGGGGTCCGGGACGACCACGATGATGCCGTCGGCCCCCCGGGCGATGGCCGCCTCGACCTCGTCGACCGTCCCGTCGGCATCGTTGCCCAGGTTGACCACCGTGAGGTCGACGCCGAGCTCGGCGGCCCTGGCCCTGGCGCCGGCGGCCTCCCCGACGAAGTACTCCTGGTCGCCCTGCTTCTGCAGGTAGGTGATCGAGATCCGCCCGCTCACCGGGGCCACCGCGGCGGAGTCCGCGCCGGACCCCTGGCCGGCGGAGCAGGCGGTGGCGGTCAGGCCCAGGGCGAGCAGCAGGGCGCCGGCGGCGAGGCCGCGGTTTCTCACGTGCATGGGGTGGGTGGCTCCAAGGCATCATAACTCAACACATTTAAACGTAATGTGAAATATCACACCTCGAATTGGCTCGGCGTCAAGACTGTCGACAGGCCGAGACCGATCCGTGATGCTCCATGACAGTACAGGCTTCACAGGGGTGATGACGGACAGTCAGGCTCCTGTCAAACCCCTTGAGTTTCCGTCCTGCCGATGACTATGGTGCGTTGCTTTCTGTTTGAAAAACGGACAGAAACCGATCCCCAACCCCAACTCCCCCACCAGCGCACCTTGGAGTGCCCATGCCCAGACGCGCGCCACGCCTGCTGTCCCGCGCCCTGCTGGCCCTGTCCCTGGCGGCCTCCGGCCTCGCCGCCGTCGCCCTCGACCCCACCGCACCCCCCGCGGCGGCCCTGGACGACGGCCTCGCCCTCACCCCGCCGATGGGGTGGAACTCGTGGAACACCATGGGCACCGCGATCACCCAGCAGGAGGTCGTCCAGACGATCGACTTCATGTCCTCGCGCGGACTGGTCGCCGCCGGCTACAACACCGTGACCATCGACGACGGCTGGTCCCTGGGCCACCGGGACGGCCAGACCACCGACCTGGTCAAGACCCCCGACGGCGCGATGCAGCTCTACGACGCCAACCGCAACCCGGTCAGCGGGACGGACGGCAACGGCTTCGACGTGACGACCGGCCACCTGATGCCCGACCCCACCCGGTTCCCCTCGCGCACGATCGACGGCCGGACGGTCAACGGCATCGAGTACCTGTCCCGGTACGCCCACAGCAAGGGCATGAAGTTCGGCCTGTACGCCACCAGCACGTACACCACCTGCCAGGGCCGGCCCGGCAGCCTGGGCCACGAGGCCGTCGACGCCGCCGACTTCGTCACCTGGGGCGTGGACTACGTCAAGTACGACGACTGCCCGTACGGCCCGGCGATCATCGGCCCCGACGGCCACAACTACGGCACCCAGGGCGTCGGCCGGGAGCTCACCCGGTCCATCTACGCCCGGGTCCAGGACTTCCATCGGGCCCTCGACGCCGCCTCCGCCGCGCAGGGACGGCCGAAGGTCACGCTCAGCGTCTCCGCCCAGCCCGTCCACACCGGCGTCCCCCACCTGCTGGCCGGCGACGACCCGGCCCGCACCGACCCGGCCGTGGTCGCGGCCGGGACCCCGCCCCGGGAGGCGCCCGGCTACGCCCCGACCGGGGTGTGGTGCGGCCGGGTCGCCCACCTGTGCCGGATCGGCGGCGACCGCGGGCCGGACCTGGAGGGCGTGCTGTACAACGGGCAGCTGCGGACCGCCCTGCGCTACCCGGGCAACGTCCGCCCGGGCAGCTGGAACGACATGGACATGATGTTCGCGGGCTGGCAGAACCCGTACGGCATCTACGGGGTGACGGACACTTGCGTCTGCCACAAGCCGATGACCGACACCGAGTCGCGCAGCGAGATGTCGGTCCTGGCGATGATGGCCTCGCCGCTCATCACCGGCGCCGACCTGCGCACCGCGGCCGACTCCCGGCGCACCAGGGACGGCTACACCTGGTCCACCGGGATCAGCGACTCCGCCCTGGAGATCTACAAGAACGCCGACGTCATCGCGATCGACCAGGACCCGCTGGCCAGGCCCGCCACCCTGGTCGGCAACCCGCCGAACGACGCCACCGCCCCGATCGTGCTCAAGCGCCAACTGGCCAACGGCGACACCGCGGTGCTGCTGGTCAACCAGGACCCGTACTACGCGAGGACCGTCTCCACCACCCTCGCGGAACTCGGCCTGACCGGGCCGGGCTACTCCGCCAAGGAGCTGTGGACCGGCTCCACCGGCAACGTCACCTCCACCGTCAGCGCCTCGGTGGCCCCGCACGGCGTCGCCCTGTACCGCCTCAAGCCGCTGCCGACCACCGTCCCCGCGGCCGTGATCGGTGACGGCCGTCACCACGGCCTCAGCGCGGGCGGCACCAACGGCCAGGCCCTGGAGGTCCGCGGCACCTGCAGCGCCCAGGACGGCTCGACCACCGACATCAACACCTGGTGGAGCACCCACACCTCGGAGCAGTGGCAGTTCACCGCCAACGCCGACGGCACCGTCCGCATCACCGACAACTGCAACACCCCGACCCAGGTCCACGGGACGCTGACCGGCGGTCACCCCGGCGGTCCGGCCTGGGTGCTCAACCAGTACGACCCCGACAGCCCGTACCAGAAGTGGCGCGTCACCCAGAACACCGCCACCGGCGCGCTGACCATCGTCAACGTCGCCACCGGGCTGGCCCTGGACGCCCCGCAGGCGGCCCCAACCTCCGCCGTGGTGCTCAACACGCCCGACGGCGCGGCGCCCGGACAGTCCTGGACGCTGCTGTCCTAGGGCGTGTCAGACGCGTCCTGACCCCCCTTGATCGCCCGGTGCGGGGCCGGCCTCCGGCCGCCCCGCACCGGTGCCGGCCGCACCCCGGTGCGGCGCACCACCGCGAAGCCAGCTGTCCCGCTCAACTCCGTTCGATTCCCTTCCTTCTGGAGGACTCTTGCGATTCCGCGGCGGAAAACCGGCTCACCGCATCACGGCGGCGCTGACCGCGCTCGCCCTCGCCACCGGTACGGGCGTCGCCCTGACCGGACTCCAACTCGCCTTCGCCCCACCGGCGATGGCGGCCGACAACGGTCTCGCCACGACCCCGCAGATGGGGTTCAACAACTGGAACTCCACCCACTGCGGTGCCCAGTTCGACGAGGCGATGATCAAGGGCATCGCCGACATCTTCGTCAGCAAGGGCCTCAAGGAGGCCGGCTACCGGTACGTCAACCTCGACGACTGCTGGGCCCTGCCGGAGCGGGACGCGGCCGGCAACCTCGTCCCCGACCCGGTCCGCTTCCCCCACGGGATCAAGGCGCTCGCCGACTACGTCCACGCCAAGGGACTGAAGTTCGGCATCTACTCCAGCGCCGGCGACCGCACCTGCGACGTCAAGGGCTTCCCCGGCGCCCTCGGCCACGAGCGGCAGGATGCCAATCTGTGGGCCTCCTGGGGCGTCGACTACCTCAAGTACGACAACTGCAACAACCGGGGCGTCGACGCGCAGGCCCGCTACAAGGCGATGGGCGACGCGCTGAAGGCCACCGGCCGCCCGATCCTCTACAGCATCTGCGAGTGGGGCAGCACCGGCCCCTGGAACTGGGCCTCCACGGTCGGCAACTCCTGGCGCACCACCGGCGACATCAGCGACACCTGGCAGAGCATGATCTCCATCGCCCAGACCAACCAGGGCCTCGCCAAGTACGCCAAGGCCGGCGCCTTCAACGACCCCGACATGCTGGAGGTCGGCAACGGCGGCATGACCGAGACCGAGTACCGCACCCACTTCAGCCTCTGGGCCCAGATGGCCGCCCCGCTGCTGATCGGCACCGACCTGCGGGTCGCACAGCAGCAGACCTTCGACATCCTCACCAACGCCGACGTGATCGCCGTCGACCAGGACCCGCTGGGCAAGCAGGGCTCGGTGGTCTCCCGCGAGAACGGGCTCGTGGTGATGTCCAAGCCGCTCGCCGACGGAAGCCGCTCCGTCACCCTCACCAACGAGGGCACGTACGAGACCACCATCACCACCACCGCGCAGGCCGTCGGCATCGGCGGCGCCGAGTCGTACAGGCTGAAGGACCTCTGGTCCAAGAAGACCGGCACCAGCGAGGACGGCACCATCAGCGCGAGCGTGCCCGGCCACGGCACGGTGATGTTCCGGGTCACCCCGACCTCGCCGGTGGCGCCGCCCGCCGGGGTGACCCAGCTGAGCGACCTGCCGTTCGCCTCCGCGGCCAACGCGTGGGGCCCGCCCGAGCGTGACCGCAGCAACGGCGACCACGCGGCCGGCGACGGACGCACGCTCGGCATCCGCGGCACCGCCTACGCCAAGGGCCTCGGCGTGCACGGGCCCAGCGACATCGGCTTCCACCTCGGCGGCGCCTGCCGCGGCCTGGTCGCCCGGGTCGGCGTCGACGACGAGGCCTACGGCAACGGCTCGGTGGTGTTCCAGGTCTGGAAGGACGGCGTCCTGGCCGCCGACAGCGGCCGGCTCACCGGGAAGGACCCGGCCAAGGCGCTGAGCGCCGACCTCACCGGCGCCACCGCCGTCCGGCTGGTCGTCACCGACGCCGGGGACGGCGGCGGCTGGGACCACGCCGACTGGGCGGACGTGAGGATCGCCTGCGGCGCGGGCCCGGCCGCCGGCACCCACCAGCTCTCCGACCTCGCCTGGTCCTCCGCCGGCAACGGCTGGGGCCCGGTCGAGAAGGACACCAGCAACGGCGACAACCTGGCCGGCGACGGCGGCCCCCTGACCATCGCCGGCACCGCGTACCCGAAGGGCCTGGGCGTCAACGCCTTCAGCGAGGTGGTCTACTACCTCGGCGGCGCCTGCACCTCGCTGACCACCCTGGTCGGCGTGGACGCCGAGGCGCAGGGCCGCGGTTCGGTGTCCTTCGAGATCTGGAAGGACGACACCAAGGTGGCCGACAGCGGCGTGGTGACCGCGGCGAGCGGCGCCAGGCGCCTGACCGCCGACCTCACCGGCGGCGACGAGCTGCGGCTGGTGGTCACCGACGGCGGCGACGGCAGCCACAGCGACCACGCCGACTGGGCGACGCCCGTGCTCACCTGCTGACCCGAAAGCCCCGTCCGACATGCGGCGCGCGTCCCCGGGACCTACGTTGCCGCTGGAGGGGGCTTGCGGGGGCGTACCCATTCGAGAGGTGAAATCTCCATGGCAGGAAAGTTCGAGCTCTACACCGACGAGAGCGGCATGCACCGGTTCCGGCTCAAGGCGAGCAACGGCTCCATCGTGGTGACCGGCGACCCGCAGGAGAACCGGGACGACTGCATCAAGAGCATCGAGTCGATCCGCAAGCTCGCACCCTACGCGGAGCTCAAGGAGGCCCCCGCCCCGGCCTGAGACCGGGAGGGCCCCGCCCCACCGCGGCCCGGCCGCACCGGGGCGCGGCCCTCATGAGCCCGACGGACCACCGCGGGTCGGCGACGCACAAATCGCCGACCCGCGTTCGTTCGCGCGACAGATCCCTGTGGCCGGGCGCACGCCGGGCGCGGACAGAACGATGGCATGCGTGTCGTCATCGTCACCGAGTCCTTCCCGCCCGAGGTCAACGGAGTCGCCCACAGCGTGCTGCGGACGGCCGAGCACCTGATCCGCCGGGGCCACCGGCCGCTGGTCGTCACCCCCGCCCCGGCCCGGGGCGCCCACTGCCCGCCGAACGGCTTCGGCGCCGCCGGTGCCGGCCCCGACGCCCCCGCCTTCCCCGGCCCCGACGTCCCCGGCCCCACCCGGCCCACCACCACCGACACCACGACCGGCGCGGCCCCCACCACCGCCGTGACCGGGGCCGCCACCGTGACCGGGGCCGCCGCCACGACCGAGGTCGCCGGCATCCCGGTGGTCCGCGTCCCCTCCGTCCCGCTGCCCGGCTACCCGCAGGTGCGGATCGCCCTGCCCAGCCGCCGGCTCGCCGCCGCCGTCGCCGGCCACCGGCCCGACCTGGTGCACCTGGCCAGCCCGTTCGTCCTCGGCGCGCGCGGGGCGCAGATCGCCGCCCGGCTCGACGTCCCCGCCGTCGCCGTCTACCAGACCGACCTGGCCGGCTACGCCCACGCCTACCGGGCCGGCCGGGGCCTCGGCGAGGCCGCCGCCTGGCACCGCATCCGCGCCGTCCACCGCGCCGCCGCCCGGACGCTGGCGCCGTCCACCCCCGCCGCGCAGGACCTCACCGCGCACGGCGTCCCCCGGGTCCGGCTGTGGCCGCGCGGGGTCGACTCCGTCCGCTTCCACCCGCGCCACCGCGACGAGGTCCTGCGCCGGGCGCTCGCCCCCGGCGGCGAGGTGCTGGTCGGGTACGTCGGCCGGCTCGCCCCCGAGAAGCGGGTCGACCTGCTCGCCGGCGCCGCCACCCTGCCCGGGGTACGGGTCGTGGTGATCGGTGACGGGCCGTCCGCCCCCGGGCTGAGGGCCGCCATGCCCGGCGCCGTCTTCCTCGGCCGCCGCACCGGCGAGGAACTCGCCCGCTGCTACGCCAGCCTGGACGTCTTCGTGCACACCGGGCCGCTGGAGACCTTCTGCCAGACCATCCAGGAGGCCATGGCCAGCGGCCTGCCGGTGGTCGGCCCGGCCGCCGGCGGACCGCTCGACCTGGTCGCCCACCACCGCACCGGACTGCTCGTCCCGCCCCGGGACGGCGCGGCGGTCACCCGGGCGGTCGCCGAGCTGGCCGCCGATCCGGACCGGCGGGCGGCGTACGGGCGGGCCGGGCGCGCGGAGGTCGCCGCCCGCACCTGGGAGGCGGTCGGGGACCAGCTGCTGCGGCACTACGCGGAGGTGCTCGCGGAGTCCGGGCGCCAGGCCGAGGGCCTACCGGCGCCCGGCGCGGCGCACCGCCCGGTACCCCCTCTGGTGCCGCCGCTGGTGGAGGAGCAGCCGGTATGAGCGCCGGTGCGGTGACCATCGTGCGGGTGGCCAACTTCGTCACCCCGGTCTCGGGCGGGCTGCGGACGGCCCTGCGTCACCTCGGCGCCGGCTACCGGGCCGCCGGCCACCGCCCGGTGCTGCTCGTGCCCGGGGCGCGGCACGCCGAGGAGGAGGACGAGCAGGGCCTGGTGGTCACCCTGCCCGGGCCCCTCCTGCCCGGCAGCGGCGGCTACCGGGTGCTCACCGACCGGCGGGCGGTCGCCCGCGAGCTGGCCCGGCTGGCCCCGGACCGGCTGGAGGTCTCCGACCGCACCACCCTGCGCTGGACCGGCGCCTGGGCCCGGCGGCACGGCGTCCGCTCGGTGATGGTCTCCCACGAGAGCGCGACCGGGCTGCTGCGCACCTGGGGCCTGCCCGGCGGCGCCGCCCGTACCGTGGCGGACCGGCTCAACTCCCGTACCGCGCGGGCCTACGACTCGGTGCTGTGCACCACCGACTGGGCTGCCGCCGAGTTCGTCCGGCTGGGCGTGCGGAACGTGGTCCGCGCGCCGCTCGGGGTCGACCTGACCGCCCTGCGCCCCCTGCCCGGGGCCGCCCGGGCCGCCGTACGGGCCCGCTACGCCGAACCCGGGCAGCCACTGCTGGTGCTGTGCTCCCGGCTGTCGGCCGAGAAGCGCCCGGGCCGTGCCCTGGACGCGCTGGCCGCACTGCGCGCGGACGGCGTGCCGGCCGTCCTGGCCGTGGCCGGCACCGGCCCGCTGCACGAGCGGCTCGCCGACTCGGCCGCCCGGCGCGGGCTGCCGGTGCGCCTCCTCGGCCACCTCTCCGGACGCGGGGCCGTGGCCGGGCTGCTCGGCTGCGCCGACGTGGTGCTCGCCCCCGGCCCGATCGAGACCTTCGGCCTCGCCGCGATGGAGGCCCTGGCCTGCGGGACGCCGGTGGTGGTCAGCCGCTCCTCGGCGCTGCCCGGCCTGGTGGGCCCCGCCGGGGTCGCGGCCGCCGACACCGCGGCGGGCTTCGCCGCGGCCGTCCGGCAGGTCCTGGCCCGGCCGGAACCCGAACGCCGCGCCACCGCCCGCGCCCGCGCCGCCGCGTACGGCTGGCCGGCGGCCGTGGACGCCTTCCTCCGCGCCCACGCCCTGCCCCCGGCCGGCGCGCGCGAGGCGTCGGACCGGCCGGCCTCCCAGGTGGCGGAAGGACGGGCGGCCCGGTGACCGGCGCGGTGACCGGCCCGTTGGTCGCGGAGCGGGAGGTGATCCGGTTCGTGGCGCTCGGGGACTCGCTCACGGAGGGGGTCGGCGATCCGGTGGCGGGCGGATGGCGGGGGTGGGCCGCGCTGCTGGCCGACTCGCTGGGGCCGGAGCCGGGGAGCGTCGAGTTCACCAACCTCGCCCGCAGCGGTGCGCTGAGCGCCGATCTGACCCTGCGACAGCTTCCCGCCGCACTGGCGCTGCGCCCCCGGGTGGCCTCCGTGGTGGTCGGTGGGAACGACACCCTGCGGGGCGGGTTCGACATCCGCCGCACCACCCGGGAGCTGGACACCGTGCTCGGCGAGCTGGGCGCCGCCGGGGCGCTGCCGCTCACCGCCTGCCTCCCGGATCCCGGCGTCCTGCTGCGTCTGCCCGGGCCCCTCGCCCGTCCGCTGGCCCGGCGGATGAGCGCGGTGAACACCGTGGTCCACGCCCTGTCGGCGCGCCACGACGCGGTCCACCTGCACCTGGCCGGGCTCCCGTGGACGGCCGACCGGCGGCTGCTGAGCGTGGACCGGCTCCACCCCAGCGCCGACGGGCACCAGCTGATCGCCCGTGGGTTCCACCGCCGGCTCGCCGAGCTGGGCCACCCGCTCGGCCCTCCCCCGCGCGCCGGGGCGGCCGGGCCCCCGCCGGCCCCGGCCGCCGACCTCTGGTGGATGGCCACCCGGGGCACCCGCTGGGTCGCCGAGCGCAGCACCGACCTGCTGCCCGGGCTGCTCGCCCTGGCCGCCGCCGAGGCGTACGGGCGGCTGCGCGGCGCGACCGCCCGCCTGGACGAGCGGATGGCCCGCGCCGCCGCGGCCGCGCTCGCCACCCCGGGACGCACCATCCCGGGCCGCACCGCCCCGGGAACCGTGCCGGCGGGCCGGGTGTCCTAGCGACTGTCGGGACAGCCGGTGCGGGAGGGGATCCGTCGAGTGACGTCAGCGCCCAGCGGTGGACGGGAACGGGAACGGGGCCGTGAGCTCCTGGCGGCGGCGGGGGTGCTGTTCCGCGACGAACGCGGGCGCGTCCTGGTGGTGCGGCTGCCGTACGACGACCGGCACCCGGTGGCCGTGCCCGGCGGCGGCTGGGAGCCGCAGGACCTCTCGCCGCGCCGGACGGCGGTCCGCGAGATCGCCGAGGAACTGGGCGTCGCCGTCCGCCTGGGCCCGCTCGCCTGCGTCGACTGGGCGCTGCTCCCCGAGCATCCGCCGATCGCCGCCCACCTGTACTGGGCGGAGCTGACCGCGGCCCAGCTGGCCGCGCTGGCGCCGGACGCCGAGGAGGTCGGCGGCTGGGCGCTGCTGACGCCGGAGCAGGCGGGGCACGCGCTGCCGCCCCGGCTCTCCCGGCGGGCCACGGCCTGCCTGCGGGCGCCGCGCACGGCCGGACCGCTGGAGCTGGAGGACGGGTTCCCGGTCGGCCACAGCCTGGAGCACCTGGAGGACGGGCCGGTGCCCGAGTACACCGGCCTGGCTGGGGTCACCCTCACCGGTGCCACCCCCGCCGGCCGGGGAGCGGCCGGCACGCCCGACCGGGCGGCCTTCCTCGCCTCGCTGCCGCGCGTCCGGGCGAAGGCCCGGACGGTGTTCACCGATGCCGAGGGCCGGGTGCTGCTGGTCCGTCTCGCCGCCGGCTCCGGCGACCACTGGGACCTCCCCGGCGGCAGCGTCGAGGCCGACCGTGAGGCGCCCCGGGCCGCCGCCCGCCGCGAGGTCCGCGAGGAGCTGGGCCGGGAACACCGGCCGGGCCGCCTGCTGGCGCTGGACTGGCAGCCGGGCCGCGCCCACGCCGGGCCCGGGCGGGAGGGCGCGTACAGCCGCTACGACCTGCCGGTGCTGCAGTACCTCTTCGACGGCGGGACGGTCACGGACGGCTGGCTCGCCGGGATCCGGCCCGCCGAGGACGAGCTGGCCGAGTGGCGGCTCTGCCCGCCGGAGGAGGCGCGGGCGCTGCTCACCGCGCCGGCCTGGGACCGTACCCGCGCGGCGCTCGCCCGCCGCAGGCGGCCCGGCGGTCCGGTCGAGCTGGTCGGCGGGCGGCCGGCCGACTGACCTGGGCCGGCCGGTCGGGGCCGACCGGACTACGGCCGGAGCACCGGACGGGGCCGGGCCGGCTGGGTCACACTGGGCCCATGCAGAACTCGATCGCGCAGGTGCTGACCGGTCGCCGGGTGACGGAGGTCAGCGGCGGCACCCGGTTGGAGGTCGTGCTCGACGGGCCGGTCACCGTGCGGGTGGGGCACGAGTTCCGGTTCGCCGCGCCGTCCGAGGTGGAGCAGTTCTACCCGGAGCTGACGTTCACCCCCACCGCCGGGCTGCTCGGCCTGGTGGGCGGTACGGTCGCCGCGGCGCGGGTCACCCTGGCCGGCGGGCTGGAACTGGCCTTCGACGGCGGCGAGTCGCTGTCGGTGCCGCCGCACGCGGTGGTGGCCCCGTGGAGCGTGTTCACGCCCGGAGGCGCGGTGTGCGAGGGCCTGGCGGGCGGCGAGGTGGTCTGGGCCGCACCCCGGTAGGACGCGGCCGGACCGCGCCGCCCGCACCTGCACCGCCCGGACCCGCGCCGCCCCGGCGGCGGCTCAGGCTCCGGCGGCGGTTCAGGCTTCAACCGCGGCTCAGGCTCCGGCGGCGGCCTCGTCCATCCAGAACACCTCCCAGAGGTGGCCGTCGAGGTCCTCGAAGCCGCGCCCGTACATGAAGTCCTCCTCGGAGGGCTGCGGCACGTCGCGGGCTCCGGCGGCGACGGCCTTGTCGACCAGTTCGTCGACCTCGGCGCGGCTGTCGGCGCTCAGCGCGATGATGGCCTGCGCGTGCGTCCTGGTGTCCGGGATCCCCTTCTTGGTGAAGGAGGTGAAGAACGGCTCCACCAGCAGCATCGCGTAGATGTCGTCGCTGATCACCAGGCACGCGGCGTTCTCGTCGGTGAACTTGGGGTTGACGGTGTAGCCGAGCGCGGTGAAGAACGTCACCGCGCGGTCGAGGTCCTTCACGGGCAGGTTGACGAAGATCTTGCTGGGCATGGGGGCTCCTCCGGGCACGCGGCCGGCCTGGGCGGCGGCGGTCGGCTGTCAGCCTGGCAGACGCCACCGGCGCCCGGGCCGGACCCCGCGCCGGGTGGCGCGGGGTCCGTAGCCCGTTCGGCGCAACGGCCCGCCGGAGGGGCGGGGCGGCGTCAGACCTCCATGTCGGCCTCGATCTTGGTGAGCTGGTGCCGGGCCATCGCCAGGTTGGCCCGCTGCTTGTCCAGCGCCAGGTAGAGGAACAGGCCCTTGCCGCTGCGTCCGGTGAGCGGCCGGATCAGGTGGTACTGACTGCTGAGGGTGATCAGGATGTCCTCGATCCCGTCCCCGAGGCCCAGCATGTCCATGGTGCGCATCTTGGCGCGCACCACGTCGGTGTTCCCGGCGGCGGCCACGTTGAGGTCCAGGCCACCGGGGCCGTCCAGGGTGGCCAGCGCCATTCCGCTGTTGTAGTCGACGAGTGCGGCCCCGAGGGCGCCCTCGATGGAGGTCATGGTCTGCTTGAGCGCGCCGGCGGCGTCGGTCATGTCGGTTACTCCGGTTCTTTCGGTGTGGGGTGACTGATGGGTGAGGTCGGTGGACGGGGGACGGTCGGGGATGGGTGGCCGGGACGGCGGTCAGCCCACCTCCTTGGGGGTGAGGGAGTCGCTGAGGAGCTCGGAGACGCGCTGGGCGGATCGGCGGGCCTCCAGGTGGAGCCGCCCGACGTTCACGTCCGGGTGCGCCAGCAGGGTCAGCACGCAGCTGCCGCCCGCCGCGTAGGTGGCGACGTAGCCGTGCTCGCCCCGGACCAGGGACTCCCGGAAGTCGCCCTGGCCGGTGGTGTCGGCGAGCCGCTGGGCCAGGCTGAGCGACGCCGCGGTCATCGCCGCCAGACCCGTGGGCTCGGTCCCGTGGGTGTCGTGCGCGACCAGCAGGCCGTCCACGCTGGCCACCAGGCCGCCCGCCAGGTGCGGCACCCGGTGCTTCAGGGCGCGGAGTTCGGCCAGCAGCTCGGTCTCCAAGGCGATCAGTTGTCTCCTTCCGACACGCTGCTTGAGCGCCCGCCTCATGGCCAGGAGAGCGGGGTCGCGGGCGGAGAGTTCAAAGTCGGGCCTCCAGAAGGGTTCGGACCCTGATCAGCAGGGCGATGTCCGGGTCGAGCACGGACGGCGGGTGGGCCGCCGCCGGGTCGGTCGGGCGCGGGCGGACGCTCGCCGGCGCGGCGGCCAGGGCTGCGCCGGGGACCCGCCGGTGCAGACCGGCGGAGGTCCGTCCCACCGGCCCGGCCTGCCGCGCCGGCCCGTCCGGCGGCGCGGGGTCGTGAGGGCCGGGTGGGTCGTGAAGGCCCGGGGGGACGGACCGGGCGGGCGGCACGGACCGGGCGGGCGGCACGCCGTCCACCGGGCGGACCGTCTCCGCCGGCCGTACGGTGTCGGCCCGCAGCGTCGCGCCGGGGACCGCCGCGTGCCGGGGGGTGGCGAGCAGCCCCGCGGCGGCGAGCCGGCGGATGTCGGCCGTGGTCGCGAAGGCCGAGCGGCCCAGCAGCCGGGCGAGCTCCGCCGGGGTTCTTCGGCCGTCGGCGTGGGCGAGCAGTTCGCGCTGGTGCCGGCTGGGGTGCCGCGGCCCGGTGCGGGCCGCCCGTCCCGGACCTCCGGGCTGCGGCGCCGGCCGTTCGGGCAGGGCGCTCGGCCCCCCGGCCGGCAGGGCCTGGAGCGGCTGGACGGCCGGCAGCGCCCGGGGCGGCGGCGCCGGCGGCAGCGCCGCCGCCCGTAGGGCCCGCACCGGCGCGGTGTCGACCTGCGGCCACGGCCAGATGCGTTCCAGCAGGGCGTGCCGGCGCGTCGTCTCGTGCCGCAGCCGGCGGGCGCCGACCGCCGACACCGGTCCGAGCCAGTGCCGGACACCGGGCTCGTAGGTGCAGAGCGTGCTGGTGCCGTCGAGGGCGAAGAACGCGGCGTCGTACAGGGCGTTGAGGTGGCAGATCTCCAACTCGCCCCGGGTGAGCCGCCCTTCCTCGACCAGCGCGCTGCCGACCCGGCGGGCCGGGCCGTGCACCCGGAGGATCTCCCGCCAGTCCTCGGGGCTGATCCGGCCGCAGCCGGTCAGCAGGGCCGCCAGGTCCGGGGCGAGCTCCGACTCCGCGTGGACGACCAGCCCGTCGGTGAGGTAGACGGTGCCCGCGTCACCGCGCAGCACGCCGGTGGCGCGTTCCGCGGCCAGCTGTTCGACGGTCTCGCCCGGGGACTGCCAGTAGCGGACGGTCCGGGCGGCCCCGGTGGTGCCGGTCATCCCAGCACCAGCTCCTCGGCGATGGCCTGGAGGCGGTAGCGGGCCGAGGCGAGGTTGCCCTCGGTGCGGTCCAGCCACAGGTGCAGGACGAGCCGGCTGTCGAAGACGGTATCGATGAAGCAAAGTAGGTGGTAACTGCGGCCCGCGGTGACGATGATGTCCTGCAGCGGGGCCCGCCGGTCCTCGTCCTCCGTGAAACTCTCGCTCTCCACGGCCGCCCGTATCAGGTCGGTCGCCTCCGCCGCCGCGGTGTCATGGTCTCCGCTGGGGCCGACGCCCGCGCTGCCGAGGGCGAGTCCGCTGCTCCAGTCGACCAGGCTCACGGAACGGGCGCCGGCGATCGTCATCGCCTCGGACAGGCATTCGTCGATACCCGGCACGCGGGCTCCTTACGGACGGATGGCGGAGGGTTGGGGCGGCCGAGGGGGCCCGGGCAGGGCGACGGCCGGCTCACCACGGGCAGTGGCGGCTTCGATACGGAAGGCTACTGCCGGATCTCGTACGACGAACATTCCAATGGCATATTCAGATGTTCGGGACTCTTTTTCGGCCAACATAGTTGACGAGACGTCAGCTCTTCGCGGCCGCGAATCCGCAGACCGCGCGCCCATCCGCCCGCATCCCCGCCGCACGGGCGTCGGCCACCTGGGACGGGACCTTGGCCGATTGTCCGCCCGTCCACGGCACCACGGCCGGGTTTAGGCCAGAATCTGGGCCATTTACCCACCCGCCGGGAACCCGTGGAGAGCCTCGTCGGGGGTGCGCGAGGAGCTCCGCCGGGGCGCGCGAGAGGTCCCGTCGGGGGGCGCGAGAGGTCCCGCCGGGGGGCGCGCGGAGCGCGTGGGGAGCGGAGCGGGAGCCGCCCCGGAGCACGGGGGGCGCATGAGCGGACGGCCCCGGGGTGCGGGCACGACGAAGCGGCCGCCCCGCACATGGCAGGACGACCGCTTCGGATGGAGCGCCAGGCCCGGGTCGAACGGACTCTCCCTACTGAAAGTAGGACGTGCTCCGGTAGCACCTCTGACGCCTGTCCGGGAGGGCTTCCCCTCTCGACAGGAAGAACATTAGCAGGTCATCACACCTGGTCAGAACACGGGGCCGCCGGCTCAGGCACCCTGGCGCGCGGCGCGGCGCTGCCGCTTGCCGAGGGCCGCCAGGGAGAGGTCCTCGGCCTGGGCGCGGAGGTTCTTGTGGCCGTAGCCGCGGTCGTCGAGCCAGCCGAGGGCGGCCCGCTCGGCGCGCTCGGTGGCGGCGAGGATGTCCTCCTCCGCCTCGCCCGAGTCCAGGAAACGGAAGGTGAAGGCGTCCCGGGCGGTGAGGTCGTAACTGAGGTGGCCCTCGGCGGTGAAGGCGGCGCGCAGCACGCTGTGCTCGTCGGCCCGGGCGAGGAGGTCGGCCCGCTGCTCGGCGGTCAGCCCGTCGAAGACGCCGCGGACCATGATGCGGAACGTGCGAGTGGTCATCCCCCGAACCTAGCCAGCGGGCCGGGGCGGTTCCACCGGTTTTCCCCCGCCCCGACCCGCTACTCGATCGCATGTTTGATTCGGGTGTACGCCGGCCCCTGCGCGCCGCCTTCCACCTCCAGCCCTCCTGTTCAACGCCGCGGACGGCGCCGGCGCGGCGCGGCGCGGCGCGGCCCGGCGCGGCGCAGGGAAGGCCGCGCACCGGGCCCGAACCGGTGGTCCGCCCCGCCATCGGGTGTCCCGGCCGGGGCGCCGTGGAATGCGTGGCCGCATGGACGCCACCGACACCGTCGACGCCCTGCCGGTCAGCAGCCCCATCGCGCTGACCGTCAACGGCCACCCGCACACCCGCACCGTCGACCACCGCCGCACCCTGCTGGACCTGCTGCGCGAGCACTTCGCGCTGACCGGCGCCAAGAAGGGCTGCGACCACGGCCAGTGCGGCGCCTGCACGGTCCTGCTCGACGGCCGCCGGGTGAACTCCTGCCTGTTGCTCGCCGTCGCCCAGGACGGCGCGGAGGTGACCACCGTCGAAGGGCTGGCCGGGCCGGACGGCGAGCCGCACCCGCTCCAGCGGGCCTTCGCCGAGCTGGACGCCTTCCAGTGCGGCTTCTGCACCTCCGGCCAGCTCTGCTCGGCGGTCGGGCTGCTCACCGAGTACGGCCGGAGCGGGCACGACCCGGGCGGGCAGGGCCTGAGCGAGCAGGGCCTGAGCGGGCACGACCCGGGCGAGGCCGCGGTCCGCGAGGGGATGAGCGGCAACCTCTGCCGCTGCGGCGCGTACGACGGCATCGTCGAGGCCGTCCGCCGCACGGCCGGAGCCGTGGGCACCACCGGAACAGCCGGCACCACCGGAACCACCGGGCCCGTCGGATGAGGCCGCTCGGCTACACCCGCCCGGGCGACCTGGCCACCGCGGTCGCCCTGCTGGAGGCCCGGCCGCGGGCCCGGGCCCTGGCCGGCGGCAGCAACCTGGTCGACCTGATGAAGCTCGGCGTCGAACGGCCCGCCCTGCTGGTCGACCTCACCCGGCTGCCGCTGGACCGGATCGAACGGACCGCGGACGGCGGCCTGCGGATCGGGGCGACGGTCCGGAACAGCGACCTGGCCGCCGACCCGCTGGTCCGGGCCGGCCACCCGGTGGTCGCCGAGGCCGTCCTGGCGGGCGCCTCCGGCCAGCTGCGCAACGTCGCCACCACGGCCGGCAACCTGCTGCAGCGCACCCGCTGCCTGTACTTCCAGGACGTCACCAAGCCCTGCAACAAGCGCCGCCCGGGCTCCGGCTGCCCGGCCCGCGAAGGCGTCCACCGCGACCTCGCCGTCCTCGGCACCTCGGAGCACTGCGTGGCGAGCCACCCCTCCGACCTGGCGGTGGCGCTGGTGGCGCTGGACGCCGTGCTGCACCTGACCGGGCCGGGTGGCGAGCGCACGCTGCCGCTGGAGGGCTTCCACCGACTGCCCGGCGACACGCCGGAGCGGGAGACCGAGCTGGCGCCCGCCGAACTGATCACCGCCGTGGAGCTGCCGCCGCCCCTTCCCGGGGTCCGCGCGACCTACCGCAAGGTCCGCGACCGGGCCTCCTTCGCCTTCGCCACCGCCTCGGTGGCCGCCCTGCTCGCCGTCGAGGACGGCCGGGTGGCGGCCGTCCGGCTGGCCCTCGGCGGGCTGGCGCCCCGGCCCTGGCGGGCGCGGACCGCCGAGGCCGCGCTGCTCGGCGGCCCGGCCGACGAGGAGGCGTACGGCAGGGCGATGGACGCCGAGCTGGCGTCCGCGCGGCCGCTGCGCGACAACGCGTTCAAGGTGCCGCTGGCGCGCCGGCTGGCCGTCCGGGTGCTGGCCTCGCTGACCGCGGAGGGGGCCCGGTGAACCCCGTACGGCTGGAGGGCTGGGCCAAGGTGACCGGCGCCGCGCGGTACGCCGCCGACCACCACCCGGACGGGCTGGTGCACGCCTGGCCCGTCCCGGCGGCCGTGGCGCGCGGCGACCTGACCGCCGTCCGCACCGAACGGGCGCTGGCCGACCCGGCGGTGCTCGCGGTGCTCACCCACCACAACGCGCCGGCGCTCGCCCTGCCCGAGGACGGCGATCCGACGCTGGCCCTGCTGCAGTCGCCGCGGGTCGCGCACCGCGGCCAGTACGTGGCGCTGGTGGTCGCCGGGACGCCGGAGGACGCCCGGGCGGCGGCGGAGGCGGTCGAGATCTCGTACGCGGCCGAGCCGCACGACGTCGTCCTCACCGCGGACCACCCCGGCATCTACACCCCGGAGAAGGCCAACGGCGGCTATCCGGCGGTGCGCGAGCGCGGCGACTTCGACAGCGCCTTCCGGGCGGCCGGGGTGCGGATCGACGCGTCCTACCGGACCGGCCCGCTGCACAACCACCCGATGGAGCCGCACGCGGCGACCGCCTGGTGGACCGACGGACGGCTGACCGTGCACGACTCCAGCCAGGGCACCGAGACCGTGCAGCAGACGCTCGCCGCACTGTTCGGGCTCGATCCGGAGGACGTGCTGGTGATCAGCGAGCACGTCGGCGGCGGCTTCGGCAGCAAGGGCACCACCCGGGCGCCCGCGGTGCTGGCCGCGATGGCCTCCCGGGTGGTCGGCCGGCCGGTCCGGCTCGCCCTCCCCCGGGCGCAGCTGGCCGCCGTGGTCGGCCACCGGGCGCCGACCCTGCACCGGGTGCGCCTCGGCGCCTCGGCGGACGGGCGGCTGGACGCGCTGGCGCACGAGGTGATCACCCGCTCCTCCACCGTGGCGGAGTTCGTGGAGCAGGCGGCGGTGCCGGCCCGGGTGATGTACGCGGCGCCGCACAGCCGCACCACGCACCGGGTGGTCCGCCAGGACGTGCCGACGCCCTCGTGGATGCGGGCGCCCGGCGAGGCCCCGGGCATGTTCGCGCTGGAGTGCGCGATGGACGAGCTGGCGCTGGCCTGCGGGCTGGACCCGGTCGAGCTGAGGGTGCGCAACGAGCCGGCCGTGGAGCCGGACACCGGCCGCCCGTTCAGCAGCCGGCACCTGGTGGAGTGCCTGCGCGAGGGGGCCCGGCGGTTCGGCTGGGAGGCCGCGCGGGAGCCGCGCCGGGACGGGCGGTGGCTGCTCGGCGCCGGCGTCGCGGCCTCCACCTACCCGGCCTACGCCGCGCCGTCCACCGCCGAGGCGACGGCGTTCCCGGACGGCACCTTCCTGCTGCGCACCAACGCCACCGACCTGGGGACCGGCGCCCGTACGGTGCTGGCGGGGCTGGCCGCGGAGACCCTGGGCGTACCGGTGGAGCGGGTCCGGGTGGAGATCGGGCGCAGCGATCTGCCGCGGGCACCGCTGGCCGGCGGTTCGGCCGGCACCGCCTCCTGGGGGTGGGCGGTGTTCCGGGCCTGCCGCGGGCTGCGGCGCGAACTCGACTCCTACGGTGGCAGGTTGCCGGTGGAGGGGGCGAGTTTCGAGGCGGACACCGCGGAGGAGGTCCGGGCGGCCGGACGGGCGTTCGCCCGGCACGCCTTCGGCGCGCAGTTCGCCGAGGTGGCGGTGGACGCGGACACCGGGGAGATCCGGCTGCGGCGTCTGCTGGGCGTGTTCGCGGCCGGGCGGATCCTCAACGAGCGCACCGCGCGCTCCCAGCTCACCGGCGGGATGATCATGGGCGTCTCCATGGCCCTGCTCGAACACAGCACGATGGACCCGGAGTTCGGCGACCACGCGGAGCGCGACCTGGCCTCGTACCACGTGGCGACCGCCGCCGACGCGCCCTCGGTCGAGGCGTACTGGATCGAGGAGCGGGACGAGCGGGTCAATCCGCTGGGGGTCAAGGGGATCGGCGAGATCGGGATCGTCGGGACGGCCGCCGCCGTGGCGAACGCCGTCCACCGGGCCACCGGCGTACGGGTGCGGGAGCTGCCGGTGCGGCCGGAGCACCTGCTGCCGTCACTGTGAACACAGCTGGGAGGATGGCGAGTTGCCGAAGGCGGGCAGGTTTCACGAAGGGGTGCCGTGCTGGGTCGACCTGGCGGTGGCGGACCCGGCGCGGGCCCGGCGGTTCTACCGGGCGCTGTTCGGCTGGGAGTTCGTGGAGCTCGGCGCCGACTACGCGGTGGCGACGCTGCGCGGCGCGGCGGTCGCGGCGATCGGCCCGTGGCTGCCGGGCGACCCGGGCGGCGGCGCGTGGCGCACGCACCTGGCCGTCCACGACGCCGACCGGGTGGGCGCGCTGGTCCGGGAGGCCGGGGGGCGGCTGGCGGCGGAGCCCGTCGAGACGCCGGACCTGGGGCGCGCCGCCGGGGCGGTGGACCCGCTGGGCGCGGCCTTCGGCATCCGGGAGGGCGGACCCAACCCGGGTGCCGCCCTGGTGAACGAGCCCGGCACGCTGACCTGGAACGAGCACCGCTCGGACGACCCCCCGGCGGCCCGGGAGTTCTACCGGCGGGTCTTCGGCTACACCTACGCCCCGGTGCCGTCGGCGCCGGAGGACTACACCCTGATCCGGGTGGACGGGCAGCCGGCGGGCGCGATCGGCGGACGGCCGGAGGCGGAGGGCGGCGAGGCGTACGGGTCGCGGGCGTACCCGACCGGGCCCGAGACGGCGTACGGGCCCGATCCCTACGGGTCCGGTCCGCACGGGACCGGGCCGGCGGCGTACTGGGCGACGACCTTCGGGGCCGCCGACGCGGAGCGGGCGGTGGAGCGGCTGCTGGGGCTGGACGGCGAGCTGCTGGCGGCCCCGCGGCCGACGCCGTTCGGGACGCTGGCGGTGGTCCGGGACGACGGGGGCGCGCCGTTCGGGCTGATCGGGGTGCCGGGCTGATCGGTGCTCCGCGGGGGCCGAGGTGCCGGCGGACCTCAGCGGCCCCGCAGGAAGGCCTCCAGTCGGGCGATGTCCTCGGCGTCCTTGGGACGGCGCGGGCGGCGCGGGTCCCAGACCGGCATCATCCGCTTGATCTCGATCTGCGCCTGCGCGCCGACGATCGGGCACTCGATCGCGCCGAGACGCCCGGGCGGGCCGTCCAGCATGCCGTCCGGCCAGGCGACCCCGGCGAAGGGGCCGCCGGCGACCAGGGCGCGGCCGGCCGTGTCCCGGTCGACCAGGGCGAAGCCGCTCTCCAACCCGTCCTTGAGGAAGTCGAGTTGCTGGTCCGGCGGCGGGCCGGGCAGGGCCCGGTGGCCGAGCGCGAGCAGTCCCTCGGCGAGCACGGGGGCGGTGGCGGCCGGGGTGAACCAGTCGATGTCCTCGTGGTCGCGGGTGAGGGTGCCGAGCAGGAAGTCCATCGCCCAGCCGCCGCGCAGCCAGACCGGGACGCCGAGACGGTGGGCGAGGTCCACCGTCCCGGCGATCAGGTCGAGTTGGCGCGCGGCGCGGGCGCGGTCCGCGGGGCCTTCGGGGGTCGCGCCGGTGGTTCCGTCCATGATCGTGGACGGTAGCCGGGCGATCCGGTGCGCGCGAGCGGGTTTCCGCGGCGCCGCGGGCGGGGCCGTACGGCCGGTCCTCGGCCGGATCCGTAAGGGCGGCCCCCCTCGGTCGGGTCCTCAGTCCTTGACCGCGCCGGCCAGGCCGGAGACCAGCCGGCGCTGGACGGCGATGAAGAAGATCAGCACCGGCACGGTCATCAGGGTCGAGGCCGCCATGATGCCGCCCCAGTCGTTCTCGTCCGGCTTGAAGAAGACCAGCAGGGCGGAGGGCAGGGTCTGGTTCTCGGTGGCGCTGATGATGAAGGTCTTGGCGAAGACGAAGTCGTTCCAGGCCGCGATGAAGGAGAACACGCTGGTCGCGGCGAGTCCGGGGGCGACCAGCGGGAGCAGGATCGTCCACAGGATGCGGGTGCGGCTCGCGCCGTCGATCTGGGCGGCCTCCTCGATGGAGACCGGGACGGCGGCGACGAAGCCGCGCATCATCCAGATGCCGAAGGGCAGCGAGAACGCCAACTGCACCAGGATCAGCGAGGCCAGGGTGTTCAGGCCGATCCCCGGGGCGATGCGGCCGGCGTCGCGGAACATGAAGAACAGCGGGATGGTCAGCGCCTCGACCGGGATC
The DNA here is from genome assembly GCF_053603215.1 of Kitasatospora sp. NPDC004240. Classification (NCBI taxonomy): domain Bacteria; kingdom Bacillati; phylum Actinomycetota; class Actinomycetes; order Kitasatosporales; family Streptomycetaceae; genus Kitasatospora; species Kitasatospora sp. NPDC004240. The sequence goes on from NZ_JBSGFD010000009.1 coordinate 30,478, forward strand.
ATCTGGGCGATCAGGAACATCACCATGACGGTGGTGCGGAACCGGAAGCGGAACCTGGTCACGGCGACCGCCGCGAGGAAGACCACGATCGCGGAGAGCGCCACCACCGACAGGGCGATGAACAGGCTGTTCAGGAAGTACCGCCCGAACCCGTCCACGCTCAGCACCTGGCGGAAGCTGTCCAGGGTCGGGTGCGCCGTCCACGGCCGGGGGTTCAGCGACTGCACCTCGCCCTTGGGCTTGAAGGCCGACAGCACCATCCAGAAGATCGGGAAGGCGGTGATCGCGCCGACCACGAGCGCGATGGTGTTGGCGGTGAACCGCCGGCGGCTGCGGGTGTTCACAGTTCGTTTCCCGTCCGTCGCAGGGAGCGGATGTAGAGGACCGTCGGGATCACCAGGATCAGCAGCATGATCACGCCGAGGGCCGCGCCGAGCCCGTACTGGGAGGAGGCGAACGCCTTCTGGTAGGCGTAGACGTTGAGGACCAGGTTCTGGCCGGCGATGCCACCGCCCTCGGTCATCACGTAGATCTGGGTGAAGACCTTGAAGTCCCAGATCACCGACTGGATCACCACGATGGTCAGGATGGGCCGCAGCATCGGCGCGGTGATCCGGCGGAAGGTGGTCCAGGTGCCGGCGCCGTCGAGGGCGGCGGCCTCCAGGATCTCCTCGGGGATGGCCTTGATGCCCGCGTAGAGGGTGACCATCACGAAGGGGAAGGAGTGCCAGACCACCACCGCGCCGACGATCAGGAACGCGGTCCACTTGTCGTAGAACCAGTTGTACTCGTGGAAGCCGCTCAGCCCCAGCCGGACCAGGGTGTCGTTGACCAGGCCGAGGTTGGTGTCGAACAGGAAGCTCCACACCGTCGAGCCGGTCATCGCCGGCGCCGCCCAGGCGGCCATCGCCGCGGTGGTCAGCACCAGCCGGGCCACCCGGCCGACCCGGGTCAGCAGCACCGCCAGGGTGGCACCCACCGCGAGGGTGGCCAGCACGCAGAAGGCGGCGAAGCCGATCGTCTGGCTGAGCACCGACCAGAACTGACGGTCACTCAGGACGGCGTCGTAGTTGTCGAATCCGACGAAGCGGGTCGGCACCCCGCCGGACGCCTGGGCCTGCCCGAACTCCAGCACCGACAGCAGACCGAGCTGGTAGATCGGGTAGGCCACCAGCGGGATCAGGATGACCGCGGCCGGCAGGAGCAGCAGGAAGGGGGGCCGGCGCCGGCCGCGCGGGGGCGCGGCCGGGCCGGTACCCCGGCGACGCCCGCTCGGGGAAGTCGGCGGCGCCGGGGCGGTCGTGGTGGTTGCGGACACGTACGGGACCTGCTCTCTGGGGGCCTGGGGTCGGGCGGGCCGGTCAGCGGGCGGGTGTCAGCGGGCCGCGAAGGCCGAGTCGATCTGGGTGGCGGCGTCCGAGGCGGCCTTCGCCACGTCCGCCTTGCCGGTCACGACCTGCTGGAGCATGGTCGGGATGACGGACTGCGCGTCGATCTGGGCCCATGCCTGGTCGAGCGGGACGAAGCGGGTGCCGGCCGCGATGGTGTCGGTGAACGGCTTGAGGAAGGCGTCCTTGGCCGCGACCTTGGCGTTGACCGACTTCAGGGTCGGCAGGTTGCCCATCGCGTCGTACATCTGCTCCTGGTAGGCCGGGCCCGCCAGCAGTTCGGCGAACTCCACCGCCAGGGTGCGGTGCTTGGCGGCCTTCATCACACCGAGGTTGTTGCCGCCGCCGAACGCCGGGGCGATGCTGCCGGCCTTGGCGCCGGGCAGCGGCACGACCGCGTACTTGCCCTTGGCCGCGCCCGCGTCGACCTTGCCGCGGCTGGAGTTGGGCAGGATCGCCATCGCCGCCTTGCCGGCCGCGAACAGGTCGACGGTCTTGCCACCGGTCAGGTCGGCGCACTGCTGCGCCGGGCAGCCGTCCGCGCCGAACAGGTCGGTGTAACGCTTGACGCCGGCCTGCGACTCGGCCGAGCTGATCGCGGCCTTGTACGTGGCACCGTTCTTGGCCGCGATGTCACCACCGGCGTCCCAGACGAACGGCAGCGCGCCGAAGGTGTACTTGCCGCCGACCGCGATGCCGAAGGTGTCGGGGTGCGCCGCGTGGATCTTCCCGGTGGCGGCGACCAGCTCGTCGTACGAGGTCGGGGCGGCCAGGCCGGCCTCGGTGAACAGGTCGGTGCGGTAGTAGAGGGCGCGCACGCCGACCCACCAGGGCAGGCCGTAGGTCTTGCCGTCCAGGACGGCGGTCCTGGCGATCGCGGGGTCGAGGTCGGCCTTGTCCTTCCACTTGTCCAGGTCGGCGCCGATCTCGGCGAGGCCCCCGGCGGCGACGTAGCCGGGCAGGTCGGTGTTGCCGAACTCGACCAGGTCCGGGGCGCTGTTCGGGTCGTTGAACGCGCCCTTCAGCTTGGCGGCGCGGGCGGCGGCGTCGGTGTCGATGTACGTGACCTTGACGGTCACGCCCTGGTGGGAGGCCTGGAACTCGGCGACGGCCTTGTCGACCACCGCCTGCTTGGGGGCGTTGCCGGCCTCGTTGTACAGCCACACCTGGAGCGTGCCGGTCTTCTCGTCGCCGGCCTTGTCGCCGGACGGGAGCGCGGTGCCGGGCGAGCAGGCGGCGGCCGCGAGGCAGGTGGCGGTGAGAACGGTGGCCGCGGCGGCCCGTCTGATGCGTCGCATGGGTGGAGACCTCCCCTCCGGACAGTCGCCGCCGGGACGTGCGCCGCTGGGGACGGGCACGTCGGGGCAGGCCCTGACCGGGGCCGATGGTGGGTGCGTGGGAACGCGTGATGTGGGGGTCCGGCAGGTCGTCGTCCGCCGGGTGGGAGGCGGGGCCTGCTCGATGCCAGGACGTTAGGCGTGGCCGCGCGCGGCCAACAAGAGGCCGTTCGGGAAGTTTTGCACTGCACAACACTGTGCCGAAGAATCGTTCATGCCGTCCCCGGGAGGGGTACGGTCCGATGACCGCGCCGCGCTCCGGGCGGCGGAACGAGAGGGGAACGCACCGATGACGGAGGCCCGCGGATGACGGAGAAGGAAGCCGCCACCGGCCGGAAGGCGGCCCCGGGCGAGCGCAACCAGTCGTCCTCGCTGCGCCGCGCCCTCGCCGTCCTCGGCTACGTGCGCGACCACGGCAACGGCGGCCGCGGCGTCCCGCTCAACCAGCTCTCCGACGCGCTCGGGCTCAACAAGAGCACCGTGCTCCGGCTGGCCGGTCCGCTCCTCGACGAGCACCTGCTCGACCGGGACCGCGAGACCGGCTGGTTCCGGCTCGGCCACGGCTCGCTGAGACTCGGCCAGGCCTACCTCTCCACCCTCGACCTGCGCAGCGTCGCCGCCGAACACCTGCGCCGGCTCCAGCGCGAGGCCGGCGAGACCGTCCACCTGACCGTCTGGCAGGGCAACGGCATCGTCTACCTGGACAAGGTGGAGGACGAGACCAACGTCCGGATGGCCTCCCGGGTCGGCAGCCGCGCACCCGCCTACTGCACCGCCACGGGCAAGGCGATCCTCGCCTGGCTGCCCGAGGAGAGCGTCGCCGAGGTGGTCGCCGCGGGGCTGCGCCCGGTCACCGCCTGGACCATCTCGGACGAGGCCCACCTGCGCGCCGACCTCGCCCGGATCCGGGCCCGCGGCTACTCCATCGACGACCGCGAGAACGAGCCCGAGGTGCGCTGCGTGGCCGCGCCGATCTTCGACCACACCGGGGAGGTGACCGCCGCGCTCTCCGTCTCCGGCCTCACCTCCCGGATGACGGCCGCCCGGGTCCGCTCGCTCGGACCGGTGGTGGCCCAGGTGGGCCTGCGGATCTCGCGGGAGCTCGGCTCGGACCGCCAGCCGGGGTGACCGGGGCGGTGCCACCGGGTGCGGCCGACCGGTCCGGGCATGCGGTCCGGGCGTCCCGTACGGCCGTTCGGGTCGATTGTCAGTGGTCAGGCCCATGATGACGGCATGACTTCGAGCGCACCCATCGCCGTCCTCGCCGACCACGACGCCTACGCCCGCGCGGTGGACTCGGCCGTGGGCGCGGCCGCCGCCTACTACGCCGGCACCGAGAGCCCGCTGGACGACGCCGCGTACGACGCGCTGCTGCGGGGCATCGAGGCGTACGAGCGGACCCACCCGGACTCCGTGCTGCCCGGCAGCCCGACCGGCAAGGTCGCCGCCGGCGCGGCGGACGGCGACGTCCCGCACAGCGCGCCGATGCTCAGCCTGGCCAACGTCTTCTCCCCCGAGGAGCTGGAGGGCTGGGCGGCCGGGGTCGAGCGCCGGATCGCGCGGCCGGTCGCAGGCTGGCACGTCAGCCCCAAGCTGGACGGCCTGGCGGTGGCCGCCCGCTACCGCGACGGCCGGCTGGAGCGGCTGGTCACCCGGGGCGACGGCACGGCCGGCGAGGACGTCTCGCACGCCACCGGCTCGATCGTCGGCCTGCCCGCCGAGCTGGACGGCGACGGCGCCGCCACCCTGGAGGTGCGCGGCGAGGTGCTGATGACCCACGGCCAGTTCGAACGGGCGGTCGCCGCCCGGATCGCGCACGGCGGGGCCGCGTTCGCCAACGCCCGCAACGCGGCGGCCGGCAGCCTCCGCGCCCGGGACCGCGCCTACCCGGTGGAGATGACCTTCTTCGCCTACGACGCGCTGCCCCTGCCGGGCAGCGGCGAGGAGGTCGCCCGGGCCGAGGCGGCGGGTCACACCGCGCTGATGGAGTACGTCGCCGGCCTCGGCGTGCGCACCACCGCGAGCACCGCCGTGCCGGGCGTCGCGGCCGCCACGGTGGCCGAGGCCCAGGAGCGGGTGGCGGAGATCGCCGCCCTCCGGGCCGACCTGCCGTTCGGCATCGACGGCGTGGTGATCCGCGCCGACGCCGCCGACGACCGGCTCTCGGCCGGGCTCGGCTCGCGCGCACCGCGCTGGGCCGTCGCGTACAAGCTGCCCGCCACCGAGAAGATCACCCGGCTGCTCGGCGTCGAGTGGTCGGTCGGCCGGACGGGCGTGATCGCACCGCGCGCGGTGCTGGAGCCCGTGCTGATCGACGGCTCGACCGTCTCGTACGCGACCCTGCACAACCCCGCCGACATCACCCGGCGCGACCTGCGCATCGGCGACCACGTCCTGGTCCACAAGGCGGGCGACATCATCCCCCGCGTCGAGGCGCCGGTGGTGCGGCTGCGGACCGGCGAGGAGCGGCCGATCGAGTTCCCGGCCGTCTGCCCGGAGTGCGGCGGGGCGATCGACACCTCCGAGCAGCGCTGGCGCTGCGAGCGCGGGCGCGCCTGCCGGCTGGTCGCCTCCCTCGGCTACGCCGCCGGGCGGGACCAGCTGGACATCGAGGGCCTCGGCGGCACCCGGGTGGTGCAACTGGTGGAGGCCGGTCTGGTCGGCGACCTCGCCGACGTCTTCGCGCTGACGAAGGAACAGCTGCTCACCCTGGAGCGGATGGGCGACGCCAGCTCCGAGAAGCTGCTGGCGGCCATCGCGACGGCCAAGGGGCGTCCGCTGTCCCGGGTGTTCTGCGCGCTGGGCGTCCGGGGCACCGGCCGGTCGATGTCGCGCCGGATCGCCCGCGCCTTCGGCACGATGGCGGCGATCCGGGCCGCCGACGCCGAGACGCTCCAGACGGTGGAGGGCATCGGCGTGGAGAAGGCCGCCCAGGTGGTCGCCGAGCTCGTGGAGCTGTCCGACCTGATCGACCGTCTGGCGGCGGCCGGGGTCAACATGACCGAGCCGGGGGTCGTCCCGGGCGGCCGGGCGACCGGCGCGGCTGACGGCGCGGCTGACCCGGCGACCGGCGCGGCGACGGGCGCGGTGAGCTCGGAGTCGGCGGATGAGGACGGCGCCGCGCTGCCGCTGGCCGGGCTCGCCGTGGTGGTCACCGGTGCGATGAGCGGCCCGCTGGAGGCGCTGAGCCGCAATGAGATGAACGCCCTGATCGAGCGGGCCGGCGGGCGCGCCTCCTCCAGTGTCTCGGCCCGCACCGGTCTGCTGGTGGCCGGCGAGCGGGCCGGCTCCAAGCGGGCCAAGGCCGAGCAGCTGGGCGTACGGATCGTCGACCCGGCCGAGTTCGCCGAGCTCCTGGGGGCGCTGGTGGAGCAGCCCTGACCGGGGGCGCCCGGGGCCCGGGGCGTGTGCCCCGGGCCCCGGCTGCGGGGCACACGGGCCGGTCCGCTCCGGGAACGGCCGAGGGCCGGTGCTGTGACAGCACCGGCCCTCAAAGTGGAGCGCCAGGCCCGGGTCGAACGGACTCTCCCTACTGAAAGTAGGACGTGCTCCGGTAGCACCTCTGACGCGTGTTCGGGAGGGTTGCTCCCCCTCTCGACAGGAAGAACACTACCAGGTCGCAAACCCTGTTCGAACCGGAGGGGCGGTCCGGATGACCGCCCGGGGACGGCCCCGGAACGGGCCGGACGCCGGGCGGGAGGGGCGGGCCCGAGGACGGGCGGGAGGGGAGAGCCCGAGGACGGGCGGGAGGGGAGGGCCGAACGGCGGGCCCGGATGACGGCCCGCCGGCTCGGCTGCCGGGGACGGCTCAGGCCCCGGAGGCTCCGGGGCCGCCGGGGGCGCCCGGGTCGGCCTCCCAGAGATCGGCGAACATCCGGTCCAGGTGCTCCTCACCGATCGGCGGCACCGGCAGCGGGTGGGTGGCCCGGACGCGGAAACCGTCCAGCAGCAGCGCGAGGTAGCGGCGCCAGAGGTCCGGCCGCAGCTCGGTGGTGGCGGGCAGGGCACGGCAGAGCGGGCCCAGCATGAACAGCAGGTCCATGGTCACCACATCGGCGCGCATGGTGCCCTGCTCCTGGGCGCGGGCGACCAGGGTGCCCACCGTGACGGCGTTCTGCCGGCTGATCTCCACCATCTGCGGGATGACCGGGATGGCCCGGGTGACCAGGTCGTTGATGCCGCGGTCGGCGGCCACCATCTCGAAGATCCGGCGGAAGTAGAGCTCGATGGCACCCCAGGCGTCCTCGGCCGCCAGCGCCTCGGCCGCGAAGTCGGCCAGCATCGCGGAGGCGTCCGCGAACACCTCGGCGACCAGCGCCTCCCGGGTCGGGAAGTGCCGGTAGAGGGTGGCATTGCCCAGGCCGGCCTCGCGGGCGATCTGGTCCAGCGGGACGTCCAGGCCCTGCCGGGAGAAGACCTCGCGGGCGGTGGCCAGCAGCAGGTCACGGTTGCGCCGCGCGTCGCGGCGCAACCGGCCGGGGGCGGGCTCTGAGCTGCTCGGTGCCATGCCCCGACCCTAGCAACCGGAGCGGCGGCTCCGGCCCGGGCAGGACGCTGCCGGGACCGGGCGGGACGCCGCCGGAACCGGGCGGCACGCCCCGTCGACGACGCGCTCGCGGTGAGGGTGTCGACCCGCTCACACCTTCACCGGCACGCCGGATCGCGGCCGGGCCGCTGCGTAGCCTGATCACGTGGATACCCGGGAACCGAACCAGAGGGCCCGCTCGGGCCGGAGCCGCCGTCCCACCGCCCGTGCGGTGGCCCCGTGAGCGCGGGCACGGCACTCACCGCGCGTCAGCTCATCGGCCTGCTGGTGGACCCCGGCACCTTCCGGAGCTGGGACGGGCCGCCGTCCCCCGGCGCCCTCGACGAGGGCTACCGCGCCTCCCTGGAACGCGCCCGCGAGCGGACCGGCCTGGACGAGGCGGTCACCACCGGGACCGGGCTGCTGGCCGGACGCCCGGTCGCCCTGGTCGCCTCGGAGTTCGGCTTCCTCGGCGGGTCGATCGGCGTCGCCACCGCCGAGCGGATCACCCGCGCCGTGGAGCGGGCCACCGCCGAGGGGCTGCCGCTGGTGGCGCTGCCGGTCTCCGGCGGCACCCGGATGCAGGAGGGCTCGGCGGCGTTCCTCTGCATGCTGCGGATCACCGCCGCCGTGCAGGCGCACCGGGCCGCCGGGCTGCCGTACCTCACCTACCTGCGCAATCCGACCATGGGCGGGGTGTTCGCCTCCTGGGGCACGCTCGGGCAGCTGGTGTTCGCCGAACCGGGCGCCCGGCTGGGGTTCCTCGGGCCGCGGGTGTACGAGGAGCTGCGCGGGGTGGAGCTGCCGCCGGACGTCCAGCGGGCCGAGACGCTGGCCGAGCGCGGCCTGGTGGACGCGGTGGTGGCGCCGGCCGACCTGCGGGAGGTGCTGCGGCGCTCGCTCGCGGTGCTGATGCCTGCGCGGACGGCGGGAACGGCGGGAACGGCGGGGGCGGCGGGAGCGGCGAGGACGGCGGGAGCGCCGGCAGGGCCGGCTGCCGCAGCCAGGCGTCGAACAGCGGCTCCAGCGACCCCGAGGCGTAGCGGGCCGCGTGCGCGGTGAAGTCGGCCGTGGAGACCACGCCGTGCCGGTTCAGGGTGGCCCAGTCCCGCAGCAGGCGGAAGAACGGCTCCTCGCCGACCGTCCGGCGCAGCGCGTGCAGCACCAGGCCCCCGCGCTGGTACAGCCGGTCGTCGAACATCAGCTTGCGGCCCGGGTCGGCCAGCCGCAGGTCCTGCGGCAGCCGCGACAGCAGGGCGTGCGCCCCGGCCGCGCGGGCCGCCGCGGTGGCGCCGCCGCTGCGCTCCGACCAGAGCCACTCCGCGTACTTGGCGAGGCCCTCGTTGAGCCAGATGTGCCGCCAGTCGGCGATCGTCAGGCTGTTGCCGAACCACTGGTGGGCCAGCTCGTGCGCGATCAGCCGCTCGTTCTCCCAGCCGCCGCCCAGGTGGTTGATCCCGAAGGTGGCCACCCCCTGCGCCTCCACCGGGACGTCCAGCTCCTCGTCCGCCACCACCACGGCGTACTCGCCGAACGGGTACGCGCCGAAGAGGTGCTCGAAGTACGCCATCATCTGCGGCTGCCGCCCGAAGTCGGCGGCGTCGCCCGCCAGCCGCTCCGGCAGGTACGCGGTCTGCGGCACCGCCGGCCGCTCGGCGAGCCGCACCGCCCGGTACGGGCCGATCGACACCGTGACCAGGTACGGCGAGGTCGGCGCCGGCTGCTCGTACACCCAGGTGGTGCTGGACGCCCGGGTGGTACGGGTGAGCAGCCGGCCGCCGACCACCACCGTGTACGGCGACGGCGTGGTGACCGCTATCTGGTAGGTCGCCTTGTCGGCCGGCCGGTCGTTGCACGGGAACCAGGACGGCGCGCCGACCGGCTGGCTGGCCACCAGCGCCCCGTCCGTGAGCTCCTCCCAGCCCAGGCCGCCCCAGGGGCTGCGCACCGGCTTCGGGTTGCCGGTGTAGTGCACCTCGACGGTGAAGGCCGCGCCGGCCGGCAGCGCCTTGACCGGGCGGATCCGCAGCTTGCCGGCCCGGTGGGTGTAGTGGGCGGCCTTGCCGTCGACCAGCACCCGGCCGATCCGGAACTCGGCGAGGTCCAGCGCGAACTCCGGCAGCGCCACCACGGCCACCGCGCTGAGCCGTGCGGTGCCGCCCAGCCGGTTGGGGCCGGGCCGGTAGTCGAGGGCCAGCTCGTAGCGGTGCACCCGGTAGCGGGGGTCACCGCTCTGGGGGAAGTACGGGTCCGGCGCGGCGGGGGCCGCCGGGGCGGCCTTGACCCGGGCCGGGTCGTGCTTGGGCTTCAACGGGTCGTGCGCTCCAGACGGCGTGGGGAGGGTCACGAGGTGGTCTGCCAGACCTCGATGGGGTTGCCCAGCCACCTCGTGTCCGCGGGGACGGACTCGGCGCGCATCACCAGCGAGGCCGGGCCCAGCGTGCTGCGCGCACCCACCGTACTGCCGGGCAGCACGATGCCGCCGGGCCCCAGGGTGGCGCCCTCGCGGAGGACGACAGTATCCATCCGCATGATCCGATCATGGAAGAGGTGGGTCTGCACGACACAGCCCCGGTTGACCGACACTCCGTCACCCAGCGTGACCAGATCGGCCTCCGGCAGCCAGTAGCTCTCGCACCAGACCCCGCGCCCGACCTTCGCCCCCAGCGCCCGCAGCCACAGGTTCAGCACCGGCGTGCCCGGCACCCGGCCGATCAGCCACGGCACCGCCAGCACCTCCACGAAGGTGTCCGCCAGCTCGTTGCGCCACACGAAGGAGCTCCACAGCGGGTGCTCCACCGCCCGGAACCGGCCCACCAGCAGCCACTTCGCGGCCACCGCGACCAGGCACGCCACCGCGCCCGCGGCCAGCAGCAGCGGCCCCGACAGCAGCGCCGCCGCCCAGACCGACCAGGTCACGGCCAGCCACGCCAGACCCGTCAGGGTCAGCAGCCCGAGCGCCGCCGAGGCCAGCACCGGGACGATCCGCGCCGCCTCCACCAGCCCGCGCGCCCACAGCAGCCGGGCCGGCGGGTCGTACGTGAGGCTCTGGTCCGCCTTGTCGGCCGAGCGCGGCAGCCGCACCGGCGGCATGCCCAGGTACGAACCGCCCTTCTTCGCCTTCTTCGGCGTCGCCGACAGCACCCCGACCAGGCCCCGGGCCGGGACCGCCCGCCCCGGCGCGGTCATCCCCGAGTTCCCGAGGAACGCCCGCTCGCCGACCTTCGCCTCGCCGAGCCGCACCCAGCCGCCGCCCAGCTCGTACGGGGCGATCAGGGTGTCGTCCGCCAGGAACGCCCCGTCGCCGACCGTGGTCAGGCTCGGCAGCGCCAGCACCGTGGACACCTCCGCGCCGCGGCCCACCCGCATCCCGAGCGCCCGCAGCCACAGCGGCGTGACCAGGCCCGCGTACAGCGGGAACAGCACCTCCCGGGCCCGGTCCATCAGCTGGGTGACCGTCCAGGCCTGCCAGCCGACCCGCCCGTGCAGCGGGTGCGTGCCCGGCGTCAGGCCCAGGCTCAGCAGCCGTACCGCGACCACCAGCTGCGCCGCGTACACCGCGCCGAAGGCCAGGGTGGCCGGCACCAGGCCGAGCAGGGCGCCGCCCAGGGTCGCGCCGAGGCTCCCGCCCGCGTCGACCGTCCGGGAGAGCACCGCCAGGGCGGCCAGCGCGGGCGGCACCGGCAGCAGGCTCAGCGCCGCGCCGCTCGCGCCGTACAGCGCGGCCCAGCGGGCCCGGCGACGCGGGCGTTCCTTGGGCCAGGACCGCTCGGCCCGGCCCAGCTTGACCGCCGGGGCGCCGCCCCAGCGCTGGCCGGTGGGCACCTGCCCGGTGACGCTGGAGCCGGGCACCACCTGGGCCCCCTTGCCGACCCGGGCCCCGGGCAGCAGGGTGGAGCGGGTGCCGACCACCGCGCCGGGGCCGACCTTGACCTGGCCGACCTCCAGCCGGTCGCCGTCCAGCCAGTAGCCGCAGAGGTCCACCTCGGCCTCCACCGCGCAGCCCCGGCCCAGCTTGAGCATGCCGGTCACCGGCGGCAGCGAGTGCAGGTCGACCTCCGGGCCGACCTTGCAGCCCAGCGCCCGCGCGTAGCGCACCAGCCAGGCCCCGGACAGCTCGGTGGCGCCGCTCAGCTCGGACAGCCGCTCGGCCGCCCACAGCCGCAGGTGCGTGGAGCCACCGCGAGGGTGGCTGCCCGGCCGCAGGCCGCGCAGCAGCAGCCGGGCGCCGCCGGCCGCGATCGCGAGGCGGCCCGCCGGGGTGTACAGCGCCAGCGCGCCCGCCCCGACCGCCCACCAGGACGCGGTCGGCGCCCAGTCGTACCCGCCGAACCGCGCGAGCAGGTTGCCGAGCGCCAGCACGGCCACCGTCCAGCGCAGCCCGACCACGGCGAACAGCGGCGGCAGCATGAGCAGCTGCAGCAGTTCGGCCCGGGTCGGCACCAGGGTGACCGTCCGCGCCTCGGCGGGGCCGCTCGCCGTCCGCTCCAGGTGGCGGGCGAGCTTGCGCAGTGTCGGCTGCTGGTAGATGTCCAGCACGGCGACGTTCGGGTAGCGGGTGCGCAGCAGCGTGGTGAGCCGGGCGGCGGCCAGGCTGCCGCCGCCGACCGCGAAGAAGTCGTCGCGCGGGCCGCTCACCGGCACGCCGAGGATCTCGTGCCACTGCTCGGCCAGCCAGGCCTCGGTGCCGTACAGCTCCTCGGCGGGGCCGGTGTTCTCCAGCTCCGGCAGCGGCCAGGGCAGCGCGGCCCGGTCCACCTTGCCGGAGGTCCGGGTGGGCAGGGTCTCCACGGTCGTCAGCAGCGGCACCAGCGCGGCCGGCAGCGCCTCGCGCAGCCGCTCCACGGACTGCTCGCGGTCCCAGCCGTCCTTGACCACCAGGTAGCCGACCAGCAGCTGGTTGCCGCCGCGGGCGGTGCGCACCGCGGCGGCCGCGCCGGCCACACCGGGCAGCGCCTGGAGCGCCGCGTCCACCTCGCCGAGTTCGATCCGGCGCCCGCCGAGCTTGATCTGCTCGTCGGTCCGGCCGAGGAACAGCAGGCCCTCGGGGTCGGCCTGGACCAGGTCGCCCGAGCGGTAGGCGCGCTCCCAGCCCAGCGACTCCAGCGGCGCGTACTTCTCGGCGTCCTTGACCGGGTCGAGGTAGCGGGCCAGGCCCACCCCGCCGATCACCAGCTGGCCGGTGCCGCCGGGCGCGACCGGACGGCCGGCCTCGTCGACCACGGCGAGGTCCCAGCCGTCCAGCGGCAGCCCGATCCGCACCGGGCCGTCCCCGGTCATCAGCGCGGCGCAGGCCACCACGGTCGCCTCGGTGGGCCCGTACGTGTTCCAGACCTCGCGGCCCTCGGTGACCAGCCGCTGCACCAGCTCGGGCGGGCAGGCCTCGCCGCCGAAGATCAGCAGCCGGACCTCGTTCAGCGCCTCGGCCGGCCACAGCGCGGCCAGCGTCGGCACGGTGGAGACCACGGTGATCTCCTGCTCGGCCAGCCAGGGGCCGAGGTCGGCGCCGCCGCGGACCTGGGAGCGGGGGACGGGCACCAGACAGGCGCCGTGGCGCCAGGCCAGCCACATCTCCTCGCAGGAGGCGTCGAAGGCGACCGAGAGTCCGGCCATCACCCGGTCACCGGGGCCGATCGGCTCGTCCTGGAGGAACAGCGCGGCCTCGGCGTCCACGAAGGCGGCGGCGTTGCGGTGGGTGACGGCCACGCCCTTGGGGCGGCCGGTGGAGCCGGAGGTGAAGATGATCCACGCGTCGTCGGCGGGCGTGGGGCGGCGCGCGGGCGCCGGCGCGTCCCGGTCGGCGGTGACGGTCAGCGCCAGGCCGGCGCCGAGCACGGCGGCCACCTCGGCCTCGCCGAAGACCAGCTCGGCGCGCTCGTCGGGGTCCTCCGCGTCGACGGGGACGTAGGCGGCGCCGGCCGCGAGCACGGCCAGGATCGCCACGTACAGGTCGTTGGTGCCGGAGGGGACGCGCACGCCCACCCGGTCGCCGGCGCCGATGCCGGCGGCGGCCAGCCGGCGGCGCAGCTGCTCGACCTCGGCGGCCAGCGCGCGGTAGCTGAGCCGGACGCGCCCGTCGTCGAGGGCGGGCTCGCCGGGGTGGGCGCGGACGGTGGCGTCCAGGACGTCGGCCAGGGTGCGCGGCGCGTGCGCGGGCCGGCCGGGGAACAGGGCGAGGTCACCGGGCCCGGTGGCCTGCGCGGGGCTCTGTACGGGGCTCTGCGCGGGGGCCTCGGGGGTCTTGGAGGCCTTGGGCGCCCCGGGGGCCTCAGGGGCGTCGGGGGCCTGCTCGGGGTCGCTGTGGGGTGGCGCTGCGGGCGCGGGGCCGCCGTGGGGCGGCTCACCGAGGGGTGGCTCACCGTGGGCCGGCCGTGGACGGTCGGCGACGGCCGCCGCCGGCCCGTCCGTGGTGCCCGGTGTCCCGATGATCTCCGGTGTGCCTGTCGTGCCCGGTGTCTCCGCCATGGCAGCCCGTGCGCTCCTGTTCCTCGCCCCGTCCCTTCCGGTTCTCCGGTCCCTGGGGCGGTGGGAGCACGCGCACGACGCCGGGCCGACTGGCCCGACCGGGTGACCCCACTCCGGGGCCGGAGCGGACAACCCGATCGATGGTAGTCCCGGCCCTGCCGGGGGAAATGCCCGACACTCCACCCAACTCGTTCTCGAATGACCGAATCTGACTACTTGTCAGGTGGTAACTGAGGGAGTTTCTGTCGGAAGTGACGGACCGTCAGTCGATTTGACGGACCGTCAGACCCGGATCGGGTCAGTGATCCACGCCACACCGAATACTACTCCCTCCGGGTGGCGAACCCCTCGTACGGGCCCGCCACCCGGGGTCTCGGGGATCAGCGGAAGCTCTCCCGGTGCTCGGCGAGGAAGGCCTCCAGGCCGCGCGGGGCCCGCCCGAGCAGCCGCTCCACCGTGTCGTCCGGCACCTCCGGCCGGATCACCGCGAGCCGCTGGATCTCCACCACGTGGGCCGCCAGCCAGTCCGGCATGCCCGCCCGCCGCACCAGGTGCGCGTGCAGCTCCTCCGGCGCAAGGTCGAGGTACCGGACCGGGCGCCCCAGCAGCTCCGTGAACAGCGCCGCGAGCTGCGGGTGGCTGTAGGCCCGCCCGCCGGTCAGCGGGTACGTCCCGCCCGCGACCTCGGCCCGGGTGAGCGCGGCCGCCGCGACGTCGCCGATGTCCCGGCAGTCGACGTAGTTGCACGGCGCGTCGCCCATCGCCCCGTGGATCAGGCCCGGCCCGGCGATCCCCGGCGCCAGCAGCAGCAGCTTCTGCATGAAGGCGTACGGGCGCAGCACGGTCGCCGTGACCCCGGACGAGCGCAGGTGCCGCTCCACCCGGTGGTGGCCGCGCGAGACGGCGACCGGCGAGTCCGGCTCGGCGGCCGGCGCGGAGACCTTCACGATGTGCTCGACCCCGCTGCGCACCGCCAGGTCGATCGCCCGGAGCTCGTGCTCCACCTGGTGCGGCCCGTTGGCCATGGTGAGGAACAGCTGCCGGGCCCCGGCGAAGGCGTCGACCAGCGAGGCGGGTACGGCCGCGTCGGCGGTCCCGACCTCGACCAGCGCCCGGGAGGGCCCGCCGGGCCGGTCGAGCGCGGCGGCCAGCCGGCCGGGGTCGCGGCTCAGCGCGCGGCAGGGCACGCCCAGCTCGGTCAGCCGGTTCAGCAGCGCGCTTCCGGTGGCGCCGGTCGCGCCCATGACGACGATCATCGTGTGCTCCTGGTGGTCTCGGGGAGGGTGGTCTCGGGGAGGGTGGTTCCGGGCGTGACGGCCTCGGGCGTCATGGCCGCCGGCGTGACGGCCTCCGGCGTTGTGGTCCCGGGGGCGGTGCGGTCCGGCGGGGTGTCCGACGGGAGGGTGTCCCCGGGGTGGTGGGTGCCGCGCCAGCGCAGGGTGATCAGGACGGTGGCGATCGTGGCGGAGAGCGGGAGGTCGATCGGCAGCCGGGTGGGCCAGGCGCTGTCGGCCAGGGCCGGCAGCAGGGGCAGCCACCGGCTCGCGGTCAGGCCCGCCGCCAGCGCGGTCGCGGCGGCCGGCAGGGCGAGCCCGACCGCCAGGACGGCCCGCGGCACCCGTCGGCTCCACGGCCGGCCGGCGGGACGTCGGCGCAGCCGGCCGCCGACGAGCGCGGCGACCACCGCGGAGGTGCCGCCGATGGAGGTGGCGGCGGCGATGGTCAGCTCCGGCTGCCGGGTGACCAGCCCGGCGGTGCCGGCCATCAGCGTCGGCATCACGTACGCGGCCGCGACCTCCCGCCACAGGGCGAACGGGGGAGGGGCGGTGCCGTCGCGGCGCCGCTTCCCGGACTTCTGGGCCATGGGGTTCCTCTCGGGTCAGTGATTAGCTGGCTAACTATCGGGGTGTGAAAAAGGCGGGCCGTCGGACGGCCCGCCGGGGCGCCGGGGCGCTCGGGGCGCGGGTCAGTCGGCGGTCAGGGCGTCCATGCCCGCGACCACCCGGGCCAGCAGGTCCAGGAAGACCCCGCGCTCCTCGACCGAGAGGCCGCCGACCATCGCCTGCAGCCGCTGGTAGTGCTCGGGCGCCATGTCCCGCAGTCGCTGCGCGCCGCGCGCGGTCAGGACGACCACATTGCCCCGGCCGTCCTCGGCCGACGGCCGCCGGGCGACCAGGCCGTCCCGCTCCAGGCCGTCGACCAGTCCGGTCACCGTGGCCCGCGACACGCCGAGGCTGGCGGCCAGCTGGGACGGCGCCTTCTCGCCGCCGTGGTCCTCCAGGTCGGCCAGCAGCCGGTAGCGCCCGGTGGACAGCCCGAACCGGGCGAAGTGCGTCTCCCCGGCCTGCCCCAGTCGGGCACCGGCCGCCATCAGCCGCACCGCGACCAGCACCGCCTGGGGGTCGGCGCTCAGGCCGTAGCGGTCGATCTGCCGCCGGGCCTGGTCGAGGCTGGGCGCGGTGGAGCCGGGGTCGGGGGTGGGGCGCTGGGTCATGGAAGTAATATGGCGCCTAACCACTCTCGCGGTCAAGTGGCGGGGCCGGGAGGGTGCGCGGCCGGGCCGGCGGGAGATCCGCGTCCCGCGTGAGAACGCGGGCCGCGACCTCGTGCGCGCCTCCCCGGCCGAGCGGGGCGTGCACGATCCTGAGGGGCGCACGCCGTCCCTGCTCGCCTGCGTTGACGGACTCGTCCTCGACCGGCCCGCCGGTGGCGGCGAGGTGCACACGGACGAGATCCACGGCCCGATCGCGGCGGCCCTCCGCGCTCCGGACCGGCGCCCCACCGACGCCCCCGGCGGGGCGCCGGGCGTGACGGGGGTGCCGCAGCGGCCGTGCGGGCGGTCGTACGGCAATATCGTTACCGTCCGAACGGGATGAGTAACACAATGACCGCGTCAGCGGCGCGGGCCGCTCACGGCGAACGGAGTTCACACAGGTGACCGAGGCAGCGGGCGTCATGCAGTCGATCACATTCGCGGCCTGGCGGGACGAGCCGCTGCGTCCCGGTGGACCGGCCCGTCGCAGATACGTCACCCTGGCCGAACTCCTCGTCCTGCTGGGCGGGTTCGGCCTCGGCCTCACCTGGCAGGTGCGCCAGTACGATCCACCGCCCGGGGTCGCTCCGGCCACCCCGCCCGACGGGCGGATCGCCACCCTCGACCTGCTGGCCACCTCCGCCGCCCATCTCCGGCACGTCGACGCCGACTTCCACGGCTACGCCGGGGACGAGCTGGTCGTGGTGTTCCAGGAGTTCGACAGCACCAGCTGGGACGTCCGAAGCCACGACGAACGGCTGTTGGAGCACATCCGCCACCACTACCCCGACGCGGGCCCCACGCCCCGTACGCCGAAGACCGGCTGAGCCACCGTCAGGATTTCACGGCAGGCGCGGCCTACGGCGGGCGTGGCCTTACGGCAGGCGCGGTGTCTCCTCGAAGATCAGGTCCCGCATCAGCTCGCTGGCGCCGGCGGCGATCGTGCCAGCCATCGCGTCGCGGTAAAGGCGGGCGGCGGTGGCGTCGTCCAGGTACCCGCGGGCGCCGTGGAACCGCAGACAGGTCTGCGCCGCCGTGACGGCGAGTTCGGTGGCCCGCAGCTTGAGGATCGCGGCCGTCCGGGTGTCCAGCCCGCCCCGGGCGTGCAGCCGGGCGGCGTGGTGGGCGTAGTGCCGGACCAGCTCCGCCTCGGCGGTGAGGTCCGCCAGCCGGTGGCGCACGGCCTGGCGGTCACCGAGCGGCGCGTCCCGGACGTGGTGCCCGTGGACGAAGCGGTGCAGCAGGTCCAGGCAGTGCCGCACCCCGCCGAGCGCCAGCAGCCCGGCCGCCAGCCGCTCGAAGTCCAGCGCCCGCATGAGCAGCGGGAACGCCTGGTGCGGGCGGCCGAGCACCCGGCCCGGCGGCACCGGGACGTCCTCCAGGGCGACCCGGCAGACGTCGGCGGCGCGCCAGCCCAGGGTGCCCAGCGGTTCCCGGGTCACCCCCGGCGCGCCGGCGTCCACCAGCAGCAGGCTCACCCCGCCCAGCCCACGGGCGGCGGCCGGCTCCTTCGTCCGGACCAGGGTCACCAGCAGGTCGGCCGCGGAGCCGTTGGCGATGTGCTGCTTGACGCCGTCCACCCGGTACCCGCCGTCGTCGGTGGCCCGCGCCCGGGTGGCGAGGTGGCGCAGATCGGTGCCGGCGCCGTCCTCGGTGATCGCCAGCGCGGCGATCCGCTCCCCGCTCAGCACCCCGGGCAGCAGGGCCGCCCGCTGCCCGTCGGTGGCGAACAGTTCCAGGTAGGAGCGGGCCATGTAGGCGTGCACGCCGACCGCGGCCCGGATCCCCGCGTAACCCGTGCGCCCCAGCTCCTCCAGCAGCACCGCGCTGCGCAGGAACCCCGGACCCGCGTGGTCGAGGGCCAGCAGGCCCCGCCGCCCCAGCTCCCGCCAGCCCTCGGCGGGGATCCGCCCGGCGCGCTCCCACTCCTCCGCGTGGGGGAGGACCGCGGCGGCCAGGTGCGCCCGCACCTCGGCGCGGAACCCGGGGTCGGGGTCGGCCTCACCGGGTGCGGGGCCGTGGGGCGCGGGCGCGTGGCCCGTCATGTGAGGGGGACCACCGTGTGCTCGGGCAGCAGTGCGGTGATCTCGCCGGGGATCCGGAACACCGCGTTGGGCGTGCCGGCGGCGGCCCAGGTCTCCTCGAAGGTCAGCAGGTCCTGGTCGACGAAGAGGGTCAGCTTCTCCTTGTGCCCGAGCGGCGGCACACCGCCGATGGTGAAGCCGGTGACCCGCTTGACGAACTCGGCGTCGGCCTTGGCGATCTCGCCGCCCACCAGTCGCCCGATGGCCTTCTCGTCGACCCGGTTGGGCCCGCTGGCCAGCACCATCACCGGCCGGTCGGTCTCGACCTGGCGGAACACCAGCGACTTCACGATCTGGGCCTTGCTGCAACCGAGCGCCTTGGCGGCGTCGTCGGCGGTCCGGGTGGAGTCGGGCAGCTCGACCACGGTGAGGTCGTGGTGGCCGTGCTCGTGGAGGATGTCCTGGAACTGCTGGGCGCGCTTGCTGATTCCGCTCACTGTGCGTCAGATCCGTTGTCTCGTAGGGAAGATAGCAGGGTTCGGCGGTCGACCTTACCGGTGGCGGAGAGCGGGAAGGCGGTACACAGGCGAATCTCCGCCGGAACGAGGTACCCGGGCAGCCGGGCCGCCAGGAACTCGCGTACTCCCTCCGGGCTGCAACTCCCGTCCAGCGGGACCACGAAGGCCACCAGTCGGCGCTCGCCCGCCGCGCCGTCGGTCGCGGTCACGTAGCCCTGCCGGACGGCCGGGTGCCGGTCGAGGTGGTGGGCGACCTCGCCGAGTTCGATCCGGTGGCCGTTGATCTTCACCTGGTCGTCCAGCCGCCCCTGGAACACCAGCCGCCCGCCCTCGTCCAGATACGCCCGGTCGCCGGTGCGGTACAGCCGCTCCGGCACCCCGTCGACCAGCCGGGTGAGGAAACGCTCCGCCGTGGCCCGCGGCAGGCCCAGGTAGCCCGGCGAGAGGCCGGGGCCGGCGAGCAGGACCTCCCCGGTCTCGCCCGGCTCGCAGAGCCGGCCGCCCTCGACCAGGTAGGCGCGGGTGTTCTGGATCGGCCGGCCGATCGGCAGCGCGGTCTCCTCCGGCCGCAGCTCGCGGACCGGGTGGTAGGTGGCGAAGGTGGTCGCCTCCGTCGGCCCGTAGACGCTGACCAGCCGGTCCGGGCCCAGACGGCGCAGCGCGGCGGCGATGTGCCGCAGCGAGTGGGCCTCGCCGCCGGTCAGCACGGTGGTGACCCCCGCGAGCGTCTCCGGGGCCTCGTCGATCACGGTGTTGAACAGGGCGGTGGTCAGGAACAGCACGGACACCCGGTGCTCCCGCAGCACCCGGCGCAGCTCGGAGAGCCGCACGAAGGCGGACGGGTGGAGCACACAGGTGCCGCCGTGCAGCAGCGCGCCCCACACCTCGAAGGTGGCGGCGTCGAAGTGCGCCGGGGCGAGCTGGAGCAGTACGGCGTCCGCGTCCAGCCGGGCGTAACGGGCGCCGAACACCAGGCGGGCGACGGAGCGGTGCTCGATGGGCACGCCCTTGGGGCGGCCGGTGGAGCCGGAAGTGAAGTTGACGTAGGCGATCGCGTCCGGCGGGACCGGGATGCCGGGGTTGCCGGCCGGCCCGTCACGGCCGGGCGCGTCGGCACCCGGTCCGTCCTCGCCCTCCGGGGGCAGTACCCGGCAGGGGGCGAGCCGGGCGCCGAGCTCGGCGGGCCGGTCACTCAGTGCCACCGTGGCACCGGTCCGCTCCAGCAGGTCGTTCAGCCGTCCGTCCGGCCAGGCCGGGTCGACCGGCAGGTACGCGGCCCCGCACTTGACCACCGCGAGCAGGGCCGTGATCAGCTCCGGTGAGCGGGCCACCGCCACGGCCACCGTGTCGCCGGGGCGTACCCCCTCGGCCAGCAGCCGGGCAGCCAACGCATTGGCGGCGCCGTTGAGTTCGCGGTACGTGATCCGCCGCTCGCGGTGCACCACGGCGATCCGCCCGGGGTGCCGCCCGGCGGCCCGCTCGAACAGCTCGCCGATGGAGGCCCGTTCGGGGTACGGCACCGTGGTGGCGTTGAGCACCCGGTGCGCGGCCAGCGCCCGTGGGCTCGCGGCCAGCGCCGCGGTACCCGCGCTTTCCGAGATCTTCGTTGTGGGCGTCATCTCCACTGTCCCAGCCGTGAGTTGAGCACGTCCAGCAGGTCCTGCCGGTGGGTCTCCAGGAAGAAGTGCCCGCCCGGCAGGCGGAGCACCTCGCTGCCCGGCCCGCCGACCTCCGCCCAGCCCAGGGTCGCGGCCTCGCCGTCGATCCGGTCCCGCTCGCCGTACATCGCGGTGATCGGCACCTCGGCCGGTGTGCCGTGCACGTCCTCCCAGAGCTCGGCGAGCCGGATCTCGCCGTGGATGACCGGAAGCAACAGCCGCATCAGGCCCGGGTGGTCGAGTATCTCCGGCGGGGTTCCGCCCATCCTGCGCAGCTCCTCCAGGAACCCCTCGCGAGGCAACTCGTGCATGAACGGCCGCAGTTGCGGCCACCGCGGGCTGCGGCAGCCGCTGACGAACAGCCGCCGGGTCAGCCCCGGGCGTTCCTCGGCGGCCAGCCGGGCCAGCTCGTAGCCCAGCCGGCCGCCGAAGCTGTGCCCGTAGAAGGCGTGCGGGCGGTCCAGGTACGGCGCGAGCGCCGCGAAGGCGTCCGCCACCAGCGTCTTCCAATCGTCGTACGGCCGTTCGGCGAGCCGCCTGCCCCGGCCGGGCAGACGGACGGCGAGCAGCTCGACACCGGGGTCCAGCAGGTCGCCCCAGGCCCGGAAGAGCTCCGGATTGCCGCCGGCGTAGGGGATGCAGAACAGCCGGACGCCCCCGGCCCCGGGCGGCTGTCCGAGCGTCATCACCCAGGGATCGTCAACGGGCTGCACGTGCTCTGGTCCCCCTCCGGTGCCGAACCGGTGCTGGGCCGTGTCTCATAATTCCCACCGGGCGCGCGACGCCGGGCATCCTCCCCCAGCCTCCGGCCGGGGGTACCCCCACCTGGACGCACCGGCGAATCGCCCGAGTACGACCAGTACGAGGACGATCCGCCGGCACGCCCAGCCGGGCGCCCAACGCCGCGCGCTGATCCGACGCGAATTATGAGACACGGCCTAACCGGCCGCGCTGTTGCGGACGATGCTCTCGGCGATCTCCCGCACGGTACTCCTGGCGAACAGGTCGTCCGGCGGCAGCGCGTCCTCACCGTACTGCTGATCGGCCCGGGCGATCAGCTTCATCGCGGCGAGCGAGTTGCCCCCCGACTCGAAGAAGTCGCTGCCGGCGTCGCCGACCCGCAGCCCGATGTCCCGGCAGGCGTCGAGCACCCACAGCTCCGCCGACTCCCGGCGGGTGTCGTCCGTCATCTCCGTCATCTCCCTGATCCTCCTAGCGCGAACGGAAGGGGTGGCCGTTGACCGTCCGGTCCACGAAACGGTTGTGCCCGAAGCCGTCCCGGCCGGCGACCAGCACGTTGCCGAACCGCTCCAGGCTGGCCGAGCCGCCGAACTCCTCCAGCGCGTCCGAGTACGGGTAGACCTTCACCGAGGTCGGCAGGTAGCGGGCCGCGAAGCCGAGCCGCATGTCCTGGGTGAGCCCGCTGTGCGGGTGCGAGGCGTGCATCAGCGTGGACCAGAACACGATGAACTGGCCCTGCCGCATCACCTGGGACTCCGCCCGGGACTCGTCCGGGCTCCAGTCCGGGTCCTTCTGCAACTGCCGGTAGTCGTAGCCGAAGAAGCCGCGCTTGACGCCGTTCTTCTCCAACGCGTTGATGCTGTCGGCGTCGTACACCATGCTCTTGGACTCGTCGTAGTTCATGGTCCGGTGCGAGCCGGGGATGAACTGCAGGCAGCCGTTGGCCACCGAGGCCTCGGTGAACGCCGTCCACACGGTGATGGTGCCGCCGAACTCGGCGTCCTCCGGCCAGACGATCTGCGGGTGCTTGGAGCCCGCGACGTTGGAGAAGTTGTCCGCCTGGTGCCAGTCGGTGCCCTCGTCGCCCGGGTACTTCGGGAAGAACTCGCTGCGCCAGCAGAGCACGTCCGGGCCGAGCAGGCTCGCCACCCGGTCGACGATCTCGGGGCGGGTGATGTGGTCGGCCAGGAAGTCGACGTCCAGGTGGCGGTCGTAGTTGGCCAGGTTGGTGATGCCGGAGGCCGCCCTGTCCTGGCTGTAGACGGACTTCTTGGTGTTGATGAGCTTCGGGCGCAGCGCCTTGAGGTTCGACGCCATCTCCTCGGGCTCGTACAGGTCGAACGGTCCGATGAAGCCGTTCTGGTGGAACTGTTCGATCTCCTGGGGGCTGAGCGAGAAGTCCTGGTCTGCCATGGTCCGGTGTTCCTCTCTTCCGGTCGTCTCTCTGGATCCGATGGAGCTGATGGAACTGATGGGCCGTCAATGGGTGGACGGTGAAGGGCGCTCGACGTAGGCGACGAGCGTGGGACGGCCGTCCGGCCCCTGGCGGGGGACCACGGCGGCGGCCCGGACGTCGGGCGAGGTGGACAGCGCCGCCTCGATCTCGTCGAGCTCGATCCGAACCCCGGAGACCTTCACCTGGCGGTCCAGGCGGCCGATGAACTCGACCACGCCGTCCGGGCGTTGCAGGGCGCGGTCACCGGTGCGGTACCAGCGCGGCCGGCCGGGCCCGTCGGAGGTGGGGAAACGCTCCCGGGTGAGCTCGGGCCGGTGGAGGTAGCCCTCGGCGACGCAGGGTCCGCCGACCCGGAGCTCGCCGGCCACGCCGGGCGGGACCTCGCGGCCCGCCTCGTCGACGATCCGCAGCCGGGCGTGGCCCAGCGCCCGCCCGATCGGGATCGTCGGGCGCCGGAGGTCCTCGGCGGTCAGCTCGTGCGCGGAGCACCAGACGGTCGCCTCGGTCGGCCCGTACATGTTCACGATCCGCACGCCGGGCAGGGCCCCCGCCAGTCGGCGGGCGAGCCCGGGCGGGAAGCTCTCGCCCCCGACCGCCAGCGCCCGCAGGGTCCGCAACGAGCGCAGCGCCTCCGGGTGGGCGGCGACCGCCGACAGCAGGGAGGGCGTGGCCTGCAGCAGGGTCGGCCGGTGGCGGGCCACCAGCGCCGGCAGGCCGTACTCGTCACCGGCGCCCAGCCGGTGCACCAGGCCCGCCGGGGCCACCGCGCTCAGCCCGCCCCGGGTCACCGGCCAGACCAGCTCCATCAGCGCGATGTCGAAGGACACGCTCGTGACGGCCAGGAACCGGTCACCGCCCTCGGGCACCCCGTACGCCGTGTCGAGCGCGTCGAGGAACGCGGCCACGTTCGCCTGGGTGACCACGACGCCCTTCGGTCGGCCGGTGGAGCCGGAGGTGTAGATGACGTACGCGGGGTCCTCCGGACGCGGCACGGGCAGCCGGGTGTCGCCGGGGGCGGGGTCGTCGGCGGGGCCGAGGACGGCGCCGGTGAGGGCGACGCCGGCGAGGTCGGCGGGGGTGAGTGGTAGGCCGATCCGGGGGCCGTCGTAGTCCGGTGCGCCGGCCGGCGGGCCCGCGGCGTCCGTCAGGAGGGCGGAGAGGCCCGCGTCCTCGACGACGGTCCGCAGCCGCCCGGCCGGGTACCCGGGGTCGAGCGGTACGTACGCCGCGCCCGCCGCGGACACCCCGAACAGGGCCACCACCAGCTCCACCCCGCGCTCCACCAGCACCCCGACCCGGTCGCCGGGCCCGATGCCGCGCGCCACCAGGTGGCGGCCCACGGCCTCGGCCCGCAGCGACAGCTCGGCTGCGGTGAGGGTGGCACCGGCGGCCGTCAGGGCCGGCCGGGAGGGCGAGCGCAGCGCCGCGGCGCGCAGCTGCCGGAAGATCGAGCGGGTCACGGCTGCCCTCCATCGTCGTGGCGGGCCGGGTCGGCGATGGCCGGTCCGTCGTGGGCCGCGGCGAGGGCGAGCAGCCCGGCGAACGCCGCCCGGTCGTTCAGCAGGGCGGCGTGGTCCCGGGCCGGCGAGATCGTGAGCCAGCAGGACCCGATCTCCCGTGCGGTGCGCAGCTGTTCACCCAGCGGGACGTACAGGTCGTCGACCACCGCCACGGCGTGCACGGGCACGGTGTTGTGCCGCAGCCGCTCGCGGTCGTACAGCTCGTTCCACCCGGTGTGGCGGGCGAGTTCCTCGGCCGCCGCCGCGAACGGCCGGAGCATCGCGATCTGTTCGAACATCCAGGGGAAGAACACCTCGCCGTAGAACAGGAACGGGCTCGCGTCTGGCCCGAAGTCCGGTGCCTGCGCGTACAGTTGCCGCGCCGTCCAGCCGGTGGCACGGCCGGGCGTGCCGTAGGTGTACTCCTGGAGGTGGAACAGCGCCGAGGTGGAGAACACGGTCGCCGCGGCCACCCGGCCGAGGAACCCCGCCGCCGGTTCCGTGCCGTCCCAGGCCGTACCGAGCAGCTCGTGGAGCTCCGCCATACCGCTCTCGAAGCCGAACTTCAGCCCCAGCAGCGCGAATCGCTCGGGGGTCAGCCGGTCCCCGGTGGGCAGCCGCACCTCGTGGGCCCGCAGGTGCGTGACGATCCGCTCGACGGCCGCGATGTCCTCGGGATACCGCTCGTAGTACTCGGCGTTCTTGCGCCGGCTCACCGCCAGCGTCTCGGTCAGCACGCTCCTCGCGTCGCCGAACGGGCCGTACAGCCCGCTGGAGATCAGCACCCGGTCCAGGTGCTCCGGGGCGGCGGACAGGTAGGCCAGGGCGATCGAGCCGCCGTAACTCTCGCCGAGCAGCGTCCAGTTCGGTACACCGAGGATCCGCTCGCGCAGGTGCTCGGCGTCCCGGACCACGGCGTCCGCCCGGAACCGGCGGATCCGGGCGGCGGCCTCGACGGGGGAGAGGCCGGCGATCGTCCCGGCGTCCACCGGCGAGCTGCGCCCGCCGCCGCGCTGGTCGAGCAGCACCACCCGGTAGTGGTCCAGCGCGACGTCCAGCCAGACCGGCATCCGCTCGCGCGGGTCGGGGCAGCGGCCGCCCGGGCCGCCCTGGAGGAACAGCAGATGGGGGAGGTCCGGGCCGGGCGAGGCGCCGCGCCGGACGGTCCGGGCGAAGACCTCGATGGTGGGCCCGTCCGGGTCGTCGTGGTCGAGCGGGACCTCGAAACGGTGGTCCCGTACGTCGAGGTCCGCCGTCCCGTCCGGGGAGGGCGGGGGAGCGGCTGTCGCACGGGTGGCGGTGGCACGGGTGGCCGTGGCACGGGCTCCGGCTCCGGCTCCGGCTCCGGCGAGGATGCTGCGGACGGTCGGCCGACCGGTGCGGCCCGCGCCGTCCAGGGGCCGGCCGGTGCGGGCGGTCCAGGCCGCGGAGACCTTGGCCAGCAGGACGGAGTTGAGCCCGAGCAGGGAGAGATCCTCGTCGGCGCCGATGTGCTCGCGGGCCAGCTCCGCGGCGAACAGCCCGGCGAGCAGCGTGGCGTCGTCGGGCGCTTCCTCGGTCGTCGCGGGCCGCGGGGCGGGGACGGCGGGGACGTCGTCGGTGAGCGAGGCCCGGTCGAGCTTGCCGTTGGGCAGGACCGGCAGCTCGTCGACGAGGACGAAGCGGGCCGGTACCGCCTCGGGCGGCAGCCGGCGGGCGAGGTGTTCGCGCAGGCGCGCGACCACCTCGGCGTCGGCCGCCGGGTCGGCCTCCCGGGGCGTGCGTACGGGCTCCCGCGCGGTGTCGTGGGACATCAGCGGTACCGGTCGCGCAGCGTCTCGACGGCGTCGTACTGCTTGCGGAAGAGCCCCCGGCCCTGCAGCAGCGGGACGACCTCGTCGACGAAGTCGGTCAGCCCCACCGGGAAGACGGCCGGCATGATGTTGAAGCCGTCGGCAGCCCCCCGCGACACCCACTCCTCGATCACGTCGGCCACCGCCTCCGGCGTGCCGGCCGCGACCAGGTGCCCGCGGCCGAAGCCCTGCTGGGCGAGCACGTCCCGGAGGGTGACCCCCGGCCGGCCCGCGATGCGGCCGATCAGCTCGAAGGTCGTCCGGTTGCCCCTGACGGTGTCGGGGGAGGGCAGGAGGTCCAGTGGGAACGGCGCGTCGACGTCGCAGCCGGTCAGGTCGACCCCCAGCATCATCGAGACGTGTTCCAGCGCGTAGTCGACCGCCTGCATCCGCATGAGCTGCCGCTTCTTCTCCTCGGCCTCGGCCGTGGTCGACCCGACGATCGGGATCAGGCCGGGGAGGATCTTGACCGTACGGCCGTGCGCCGCGGCCCGACGCCGCATCTCCGTCCGGAACTCGGCGGCCTTCGCCACCTTCTCCTGGACGGTGAAGACCGCGTCGGCGTGCCGGGCCGCGAAGGACCGGCCCGCCTCCGAGGCACCGGCCTGGACCAGCAGCGGCCGCACCTGCGGGGAACGCTGGATGTTCAGCGGCCCGCGGACGCTGAAGTGCTTGCCCCGGTGCCGCACCAGGTGGATGCGGTCGGGGTCGGTGTAGTGGCCGCTCGCGCGGTCCCGGACCACGGCGTCCTCGTCCCAGGACTCCCAGAGCCGCTTCGCCACCTCCAGGAACTCGTCGGCCCGTTCGTACCGCTCGTCGTGCGGGAGCATGTCCGGCAGACCGAAGTTGCGGGCCTCGTTGGGACTGTTGGAGACGACGATGTTCCAGCCGACCCGGCCGCGCGAGATGTGGTCCAGCGAGGCGAACTGGCGGGCGAGGTGGAAGGGTTGGTAGTAGGAGGTGGACGCCGTGCTGATCAGGCCGATGCGGCGGGTGGCGGTGGCCAGGCTCCCCAGCAGGGTCAACGGCTCCAGCCCGGCGCAGTAGTTGCTCCGCGGCTTGTGCCAGAGCGCGTCGGCGATGAACACCGAGTCGAGCAGGCCGCGTTCGGCGGTGCGGGCGAGTTCGATCGAGTAGTCGACGTCGGTCACCCGGGCCGACTCGCAGTCGGGGTGGAGCCAGGCGGAGTCGTGGTGCCCGGGCAGGAGCAGGAACAGATTGAGATGGATGCTCACGGGTGCCTCCTGTCCTTTCGCGAGCGGGGTGGGTCCTCCGGTGCCGGAGACCGGTCGGGCCGGGTCGAGGGGGCGGGGTCAGTCGACGCTCTTGCGCAGGTGCAGTTCCTCCACGAGCCGGACCGAGTCGTCGATCAGGCGGGTGGTGCGGTCGAGGTCCTCGCCCTCGATCAGGGCCCAGGCGACCGCGGTGGTGCTGGTGTTCATCCCGCGCATGGGCTGCCCGGGCAGCACCTTCATCCGGACGTGCCGGACCCCGGGCAGGGCCTCGATGTCCTGCTGGGTCACGCCGTTGCGGAACCCCGGCCGGACCGGCAGGCAGACGAAGCCGTGCACCGAGGGCGAGGGCGGTTCGGCGGTCACCGGTTCGCCCGCGTAGAGCAGCGCGTGCGCCGCCCAGAGGCTGACGCCCACGCTCTGCCGGGCGCACAGGCTCGCCAGCACCCCCGGCGGCCGCCAGGCGAGCTCGCCGGCGACGAACCGGCCCGGCGCCCCGAACACCTCGAAGTGGAACACGCCCCACCGGCCGCCCAGCGCGGCCCGCGCCGACTCGGCGAACTCCCTTGCCTCAGCGTACAGTTCGGGATAGTCCCGGACCGGCAGGCCGACCGAGCGGAGCGTGCTGCCGGACTTGGTCTCGATCAGCGGGGCGAGGTAGCGGGACACCATGAAGTGCTCGATGCGACCGTCCGCGATCGTGCCGTCGAAGTGCCACTCGTCGCCGGACTGCCGCTCCTCCACCATGAAGTGCTCCAACTCCGGGTTCTCCCGGAGCCGTTCCATCAGCTGCCCGGCCGAGTCGCAGGCGAAGACCAGGTGGGTGCCCCCGTCGGCGACCGGCTTGACCACATACGGCGGGGTGAGGTCCCCGAGGCCGTGCGCCAGCTCCTCCGCCGACTCGGGCCGCTCCGGGAACACCGTGAACCGGGCCGTCGGGACGCCGTGCCTGCGCCAGAGGCTCTTCTGCAGGGCCTTGTCCCGGCCGGCCAGCGCGACCTCGGGCTCCATCGGCACCCGCAGGCCCAGCGTACGGTTGAGCAACGCGGCCGTGGTGACAGCGAATTCATGGCCGGGGATGATCACGTCGACCTCGTCGACCACCCCGAGGTGGATCAGCGCGCCCCAGGCCGCCTCGGGCCGGTCGAAGGAGGGCAGATGGGCGCGGTGCTTGATCAGGTCGGCGCAGATCCGCATGACGGTCCGGTCGTGGTCGACGTAGAGCACCGTCAGGTCGTGCCCGAGCCGGGCCAGTTCCTCGATGGCCTCCTGCTCGGCACCTAGCAGCACGGCATGCACGTGGGGGATTCCTTCGCGTCGGACGGGAAGTCGGACCTGGTGCCCGCGGACGGCCTACGGCCCGCCCACGGAGGACGACCGCGCGCCGTCATCGGGTCCCGGGAATCGCGGACGGCGAATCCCGGGACCCGGGGCCGGAATTCGCGGTCCCGTCGGCGGAAGGGGGTCGCCGGAACGAGGACCGTCGACTCCGGGGTCGACGGAACGGCGTGCGGCCTTGCGATCGCGCCGGGCGGGCCGGGCGGTCCGCGCCGGCGGGCACGTCCCAGGGGCGCGGGTGAGGGGTGTACGGTCAGTCGACGTAGATCGGAAGAATGTCCAGGGAACGCACGGTCGCGGTGACGCGGCGCGTCGGCGGAGCCGCCGGCCGGAGTTTCCTGCCGTCCTCGGCGAGTACCCCGATCATCGCGGTGAGGCCGAGTTTTCCGAATTCCGAACCGAAACACGCGTGCGGTCCGGAACCGAATCCCAGATGCGGATTCGGCTGACGATCGAGCCGAATGGTGTCGGGTTCCTCGAAAACCTCGGGATCGCGATTCGCGGCCGCGAGAAGCGTGACGACGGAATCACCCCGGCGAATGTCGACCCCGGCCAGCGTGGTGTCCTCGGCGGCCACCCGGCTGGTGCCCTGGGCCGGCCCGTCGAATCGGACCAGCTCGTCCACGCCGGTGGCGGCCAGCAGTTTCGGGTCCGCGAGGTCCGCCAGGAGTTCCGGCCGGTCGGCCAGCAGCAGCGCGGCGTTGCCGGCCATGGCGAAGAGGGTGCCGTAGGCCGCGTTGTACATCATGGCGGCCGAGTTCCGGATCAGATGCCCGGCGGAGAATTCGGCGTCCGCCCGCTCCACGAGCCGCGCCACCAGGCCCTCGTCGCCCTCGGGCCGCGGGAACCAGCTCTCGCCCAACTCGTTCAGCCGCTGCCGCGCCGCGTCGCCGGCCGGAATGTTCTCCGGCGCCAGCCCGGCGTCCATCCGCAGGGCGATGCCGTGGGAGATGTCCGCGTAGTCCGCGCCGTCCGGCAGCGGGACGCCCATCAGCACCGAGGAAAGATGGAGTGCGAACGGCGCCGAGACGGCGGCCATCCAGTCGAAGGGCTCGCCCGGCTTCTGCCGGTCCAGCAGGGTGCGCATGAACGCGGTCGCCGAGGCCAGCTGCGCCTCCTTGGCCTGCGAGCGCATGGCGCCCACGAGCATCCGGCGCAGCGGGGCCTGTTCCGGGGGATCCATCATCTGGACGTTCTGCCGGAACTCCGGGACCTCCTCGCCGATGCGGCGCGGGTCCCGGGCGAAGGTCTGGTGCTCGCGCAGCACCCGGACGCAGTCGGCGTGCCGGACCACGACCCAGGAGCGCATTCTCTCGTGCCAGTGGACGGGCAGTTCGGTGAGCATGCGCGAATAGGTCGGATAGGGATCGTGGATCAATTCGGGACCGAGCGGCTCGTACCTGAAATCGGAGTCCATGCACAACCCCCGCCGTCGCTGAATGATAGGTGATGGGAGGCCAGAATTGGAGGGCGAGCGCGATGCCCGCCCCCCACCTTCTGGAATCAGTGGTTGTACGACATATCGCGCCTCCCTTCGGTTGCGGATCCGTGATTCACGGTAAGCCAGGTCCCGGCGGCTGTCTACAGACGGTTGGTGAGACGTTCGGTGCGGAAGGTTCCAGGTGGCGTTCGGCGGCCGTGCGTTCCACGGGTGATCGGTGGCGGATTCCCCCCGACTGTCCGATTCGCGGGGGCGCGGTGTGAAGAGGGCCGCTATGGCCCGGATGTTGGACCGGGTGCCGACCGGGGTATCGGAAAGCGAATCCACGGTTAATTCGGCATGATCGAAGAATGCGTCAGGCAAGATCGGGAAATGGGTGTTTAAAAGGGCTTGACATGGTCACGTCCGAGGTGGGGGCGGTGTGGCGGGCGCGCGGAGCGTCCTGTGGGCCGGTCGGTGGCCCTCGGGGTGCGGCCCTCCGGGTGCGGCCTCTGGGTGCGGCCGGTCGGGTGTGGCCGGTCGGGGGGCGGGGTGAGGGGTGTGGCGGGAGTGGGGAGTGTGGGAGCTGTGGCGGGGCGGGACCGCGATCCGGAGTGGCGGAAGGTCCGTGCCGTTCTCCATCATGCACTGGTGCGTGGCGGATTGACGATGCGTCAGTAAGCGGAGGGTTCCGTCCCGCCCCTACCGTCACTCCCGGGTCGTACCCGATACTTGACGCGTGACTGACACCGAGGCTCCCACCCCGACTCCCGTACGGCTCCTGCTGACCGGTCGCTTCGGGTGGTTCTTCGCCGGCAGAACGGTGGACCTGGCCGGCTCGTCCATGACGACCGTCGCCCTCGCCCTCGCGGTTCTCCAGGTCTCGGGCCGGACGGGCGACCTGGGTATCGTGCTGGCGGCGGACATCGTGCCGACGCTGGTACTCCTGCTGGTGGGCGGTGCGGTGGCCGACCGGATGAGCCGGCGGGTGCTGCTGATATCCGCCAACCTCGTCTCGGGCACCCTGATGGCGACCATGGCGATAACCCTGATCACGGACAACTACAGCCTGCCCGTCATCGCCTCACTCGCGTTTCTGAACGGAGCCGTGGGGGCCTTCAGCAATCCGGCCCTCCGTGGCATCGTGCCCGAACTCGTCGAACGCCACGACCTCCAGCGGGCCAACGCGCTGCTCGCCAGCACCCAGAACACCGTACGCATTCTGGGACCGGTCATCGCGAGCATCCTGGTCACCACCGTCGGCGGCGGTTGGGCCCTCGCCGTCGACGCGATCTCCTTCGGACTCGCCGCGCTGGCCTTCACCCGGATCCCCGGCACGAGCCGCCCGCCGGCCGCGGGCCAGCCGCTGTGGCGGGACCTCGTGGACGGCTGGACCGTGTTCCGCTCCCTGCACTGGGTCGTCGTCATGGCCCTCTCGTTCGCCATGATCAACGCGTTCAACGTCGGCCCCTGGAACGTCCTCGGGCCGGACGTCGTCTCGGACGAGGACGGTGCCCTCGGCTGGGGCGCCGTCCAGGCCGTCCGGGCCGCCGGACTGCTGGTCATGAGCATCGTCGCGGTCAAGATCGTGCTCCGTCGCCCGCTGCGCGACGGCAGGCTCTGGGGCACCCTGGCCGCCCTGCCGCTGCTCGCCCTCGGCCTGTCCGGCGACGCCTGGGTGGTGGCCGTCGCCGCCTTCGTCGGCGGACTCGGCTTCTCGGTGGCCGCGATCACCTGGGAGAGCACCCTCCAGGCGGCCGTCCCCCAGGAGAACCTGTCCCGCGTCGCCGCCTACGACGACCTGCTCTCCTACCTGGCCATCCCGCTCTCGCAGATCGCGGTCGGCCCGCTCGCCCGCGAGTACGGGGCCAAGGAGGTCTGTACCGTCTGCGGCATCGCCTACATCGCGGCCTGCCTGTTCCCGCTGCTGAACAAGCAGGTCCGCACCCTGAAGTCATGAGCGGCCCGGTGCCCCCGGTAGGACGTCGACGTTCTGTCCTACGGGTGGCGCTGCTCAGGAGGGGAGGGCACCACCTCCCCGGCGGTGGAGCTCGGCGCTGACGGTGAGCCGGATCTGGGCGTCGGCCCAGGCGGTGGTGGAGCCGGCCGCGCCGCCCGTCCGATGGGCGGCCAGGAAGGAGCGCAGCAGGGCTCCCGTGGCGGAGAGACCGACGCGTTCCAGGCCGGTGGCGGCGTCGTCGAGGCGGGTGAGGGCCGGGCGGTCCAGGTGGCGCAGGCCCCGGTGGGCGGCGTCGGCCAGCGCGGCAAGGGCGTCGTCCAGTGCTCCGCCGATCGGGTCCGGTGCCGGGGTGGCGGCGCCCGCCAGGACGGAGGTGCCCTCGCCCGGGGCGAGGTCCGGCACCAGCACACCCGTGCCGGTGAGCACCGCGATCGGCTCCAGCACCAGCCCGCCGCCGGATCGGCGCACCACCGCGCTGAGGTGGCTGACCCCGTCGGCCCCGCCCGTCCCCGGTGACCCGCCCGCCCCGAGCGCACCGGCCAGCGCGTCCAGGGCGCCCGGGCAGACCGGGTCGTACGCCGCCGAGACGGTCGCCGTGACGCCCGCCGCGTCCCGGACCGTGGCGTGCAGCCGCTGCTCGCCCGGGTGGTAGCCGACCTGCTCGACCCCGGCGATCTCCACCACGTGCACCGCCTCGGCGGTCACCCGGGGGCGGATCAGCCGGGGCGGAAGGGCGTCCAGCCGGGCCGCGTGCGCGGCGAAGTCCCGGACCAGCAGCGGCTCCGGGAGGTCCGCCCAGGAGGCGCCCACCGGCGTGACGCTGGTCCCGGCCACCCGGCCGCGCCCGATGAGCACCGTCCGGCCGGCCGTGCGCGAGGCGTTCTCACTGACCAGGTTCGCCGCGGCCAGCGACCGCAGCGTGCTGCCGAGCAGCCGTCGGCCCGCCAGTGCGGACCCGGTCGTGCCCGTCGGGGCGTCCTGCGCCACCTCCCACTCGCGGCGCAGGGTCAGCACCACCCCGGCGTCGGCGTGCGCCAGGTAGACCTCCGCCGTCCGGCGCTCGCCGGATCCGCGCACCCGGCAGCCCAGCGAGGTCAGCCTGACCCGCCTCAGCGGCGTCTCACCCGCCTCGCGGAAACCCAGCACCTCACCGCGCACGGCCGTGTCGCCCGAACCGGCCGCCCGGTCCCGGGCGTACAGCTCACCCAGCAGCAGGGCCAGCCGCTCCGCCCGGTACGCCGCGCCCCGGGCGGCGTGGTCGTCCAGCTGCTCGACGACCTCGGCCATCGCCCCGGCCGGCCAGTGCAGCGCGGCCGCCGCCAGCCCGTCGCGCCCGCGCCGCAGCGCACCGGTGAACACCGGCCCGGCGTGCGTCACACCCTCGCGCAGCAGCTCGTCGGCGAGCCCGACCGCTGCTGCCAGCTCCTGCTCACCGCGCCGGTCCCGGCCGTCCCGGTGCGGGCCGCCGACGTCCAGCTGCACGTACGGCCCGCGCAGGCCCCGTTCGTCGGCGGCCCGGAACGCCAGTACCGCCAGCGCCACCATCTCGCCCCGCCGGTCCGCCGCGGCCTCGGTGATCGCGTACCCCAGCTCGCCGGGCA
The DNA here is from genome assembly GCF_053603215.1 of Kitasatospora sp. NPDC004240. Taxonomy (NCBI): domain Bacteria; kingdom Bacillati; phylum Actinomycetota; class Actinomycetes; order Kitasatosporales; family Streptomycetaceae; genus Kitasatospora; species Kitasatospora sp. NPDC004240. The sequence continues at coordinate 64,005 of NZ_JBSGFD010000009.1, forward strand.
CCGGGAAGCGAACGGTGCAGGTCGGCAGCTCGGCCCGGACGGCACGGTCGTCGGTGGTCGCGCCCACGGGCCCGGTGCCCCCGGCCGGCACGCCGCCCTCGGCGGATCCGGCCGGCCCGGTGGAGGGGGCGGCGACGGCGGACGGGCGGTGGAGGCGGGCGGTGAAGCCCCGCTCCGCCATCCGCCGGGCCGTGGCCAGTGCCCGCGCCCCGACCGCGGCGATGAGCGCCCGGTCGTCGAGGGCCCCTGGCGACCAGTCCGGTGCTGGTGCTGGTGCCGGTGCCGGTGCTGCTGGTGCGGAGGCCCGGGCGGGCACCTCGGCGGACGGCTCCGGCGCGGTGCCGGGGGCCGCCGGTGCCGCATCCGCCGGTGCCGGGCCCGCCGGTGCCGTACCGGTCGCCGCAGCGTCGTTCCGCTGCCGCTGGTACGCCAGGACCAGCCCGATCCGGTGCCGGCAGACGCCCGCGGCGCCGCAGGCGCAGCTGCCCGTGTCGAGGGAGCCGCCCGGCGGCAGCGAGGTCGCGGTGCCGTCGGGGAAACGGCCGGTCAGGGTGGAATCGGGCGCGACGGACAGCTCCGGTACGACACCGGCGTCGAGCTCCTTGGTCGCCCGCTTGACCAGACCCCGGTTGGCGAGCGCGGCGAGGGTGCCGGCGTCCAGCGCCAGCAGATCGGTGCGGACGGTGCTCATCGGCCCAGCCTCTCGGCGACGAAGTCGGCCAGCTGACCGGGCGTCATGGCGCCCACCTGCGCCCCGACGTCGGCCAGTCGCTGGCCGAGCGCCCGGTCGTAGGCGGGGTTGGCCTCCTCGTCCAGCGCGGCCAGCCCCAGGACGACGGTGCCCTGCTCGACCAGCCGCCGTACGGAGCGCACCAGCCGGTACGGGTCGCCGCCCTCGTAGAAGTCGCTGATGACGGCGAATACGGTGCGGCGCGGGTTCTCGATCAGCCCGGCCCCGTAGTCGACCGCCCGCGCGATGTCGGTGCCGCCGCCGAGCTGGACCCGCATCAGCAGCTCGACCGGGTCGGTCACGTCGGCGGTGAGGTCCACCACGCCGGTGTCGAAGGCCACCAGATGGGTCTTCAGCCCCGGCAGGCCCCAGAGGCAGGCGGCGGTGACCGCCGAGTGGATCACCGAGTCGACCATCGAGCCGGACTGGTCCACCAGCAGCACCAACTGCCACTGGTCCAGGTGCCTGCGGGTGCGCGAGTGGAACCGCGGCTGCTCGATCAGCAGCCGCCGCTCGGCCGGCCGGTAGTGGCGGAGGTTGGCCCGGACGGTGCCGCGGAAGTCGAAGTCCCGGGCGAGCGGGAGCCGGCTCGGCCGGCGCGAGCGGGTGCCGGTGAAGGCCTGCCGGACCTGCGGGTTCAGCTGCTCCAGCAGCCGGCGGACCACGGCCTCCACGATCCGCCGGGCCAGCCGCAGCACCTCCGGGTTCATCAGGTGCTTGGTGCGCAGCACCGCGCGCAGCAGGGTCTGGTTCGGCTCGATCCGCTCCAGCACGGTCGGGTCGGTGACGATCTCGTGGATCTCGTACCGCTCGACGGCGTCCCGCTCCAGCCGCTCGACGGTCTCCTTCGGGAACAGCCGGTGGACGTCGTCGAGCCAGTCGACCGTGGTGATCACGGACGCGCCGTCGCTGCCGGCACGGCTGGTCGCGCCGCGCCGCACACCCCGGCGGGCCTGCTCGGGGTCACGGCCGTACAGCCAGTCGAGCGCGGCGTCGCGGGCCGAGGCCTCGGCGCCGAGCGGACCGGTGCACGACTCGGCGGGCGAGCCGAGGATCAGCCGCCACCGCTCCAGCCCCTGGTCGGGGCCCGCGGTGCCGCCGGACGTCGCGGCCGGGGTCCGGCCGGCCGGCGGCGGGCCAGCCGTGCGGTCGGTCGCCGGGGTCCGGGAGGTCGCCGGCGTGCGGTCGTCGGTGCTCATCGGCCGCCTCCCAGGCCGTAACGGGAGAGCAGGCGCTCCACGTCGTCCTCCAGGTGCTTGGCCCGCGCGATGAGCAGCGGGTCGGTGGTGGTGCGCAGCAGGGCCCGGGCCGAGCCGCGCAGGCCGCGCCGCTCGATCAGCAGCCGGGCGATCCGCTCGCGCTCGCGGGGCGGGAAGAAGGCGAAGGCCTGGCGCAGCGCGGGGAGCGCGGTCAGGAACCCGGCGTCGGTCATCTCCCCGACCAGCCCGTCCAGCAGGTCGATCAGGGACGAACCGCCGCCCGGCGGCGCCCCGGCCGGATCGAGCACCTCCTCGCGCGCCAGGGCGAACAGCCCGGCCAGCCAGTCGCCGAGGACCTCCGGCCGTGCGGCGGCCCGCACGGCGGCGTGGTCGACGGGCTCGCCCAGCGCGCGGCGCAGCCCGACGGCGCCGCCGCGCAGGTCGGGCGGCGCCTGCTCGTCCGCGGCGATCCGTCGGCAGACCTCCAGGGCCGCCCCGCGGGGCACGGACAGCAGCGGCTCCGCGTGGCGCAGCGCGTCGCGGACGGCGGCGAGCGCGCCCAGCCGCTCCAGGTCCGCGCCGCCGGAGCCGTGCAGCCCCTCCAGCAGCCAGAGCAGGCGCTCGACCGCGCGGTCGACGACGGCGCCGAGCAGCGGACCACGGGCGGCCCCGTACACCCGGTCGTGCCGCCAGAGGCCGAGCGCGGTCGCGAGCACCGTACCGAGCGGCCCGGGCTCGCGGAGCTCCCGCACCCCCTCGGCGAGCGCCGTGATCAGTCGCTCGGAGAGCCCGTCGGCGCCGCAGACCACCGCGTCGAACAGCAGCCCGGCGAGCGCGCCGGCGTCCTTGACCGCAGGCGCCCCGAGGGCCGGACCCGGGGTCCGGACGGCCTCCGGCCCGTGGTCGGCGGCGCCGCGGAGGCCGCGTGCGCGCAGGGCGAGGGCGACGGTCGCGGCCTCCTCCAGGGTCGCGCCGTAGCCGCCCGCCTCGATCAGCGCGGCCTCCCGGCCGGCTGCGGGCACGGCCTCCCAGCGTTCGGCGAACACGGGGTCGGTCCCGTGCGCGGGGCCCGCGGTGCGCTCGAACCCGGGCACCCCCAGCACCCGGAGCCGGTGCAGCAGCCGACTGCGCGTCAGGTCGTCCGGGTCGGTCAGCCGCAGGGTGACGGCCTGTCCCGCGGGCGCGTCCAGGCGGTGGGCGGCGAGCTGCGCCCGGACGTCGAGGACGAGCGGTGGCATCGGGGTGTCGGGGTGCAGCCGCCCGGTGCGCTCCCCGGAGCAGACGGCGACCAGCTCGACCACCACCGGATGGCTGCCGGGTGCGAGTGTGCCCCGGCCGGTCCACGGCAGCGGCCGGTCGAGGTCCTCGCTGATCAGCGCGCCCGCGAGACCGTCCAGGACGTCGAGCCGGGACGGCCGGGGGTGGCCGCGCAGCGCGGCGAGGCCCTCCGCCATGCTCCGTGCGGCGATCAGGTCGGCCGTGGAGACCGGGTGCCGCCGCTCCCGCAGACGCCGGGCCACGGCGCGGAACAGGCCCTCGGCGGCGGCCGGACCGCCGTGCTCCCAGACCTCCTGGTGGTAGCCGGGCGAGGGCATCCCGGACTGGTAGCCGGCGAAGGAGTCCAGCTGCCGGAAGGAATAGGGGACCAGGAAGCTCCCGCCGACCGAACCCTCCGGCGGGGCGGGAACCGCGGGGAGCCCGGGGACCGCGGGCAGGGCGGGGCCGCCGTCCGCGTCGCCGTGCGCGGCACCGGCCGGGCCGTCCGCCAGGTCGGCGGCCAGCAGCGCCCGCAACGCCGGCCGGTGGAACCCGCCGGTGACCACCAGCACGCCCCGCCCCGCCGCCTCGGCGACGGTCGCCCGCACCCAGTCGGCCATGTACCGCTCGCGCGCCCGGTCACCCGGGTCCGCCTCGGCGTCGCCCCGCAGCAGCTCGAAGTACGCGTCGAGGCGCTCCGCCAGCGGCGCCGGGCCCTCGGTCGCGGGGCCGCCGCCGGTCGCGGGGCCGCTGCCGGTCGTGGGGTCGCCGGTCGTCGGTCCGTCCTCGGCGACCGTCGGGCCCTCTCCGGCGGCGATCGGTCCCTCGGCCGCGGGCCCCTCGAAGAGCCGGTCCCACAACGCGTCCACCGAGTCCACCGCGAAGCGCGCGCAGAGCCGCGCGGTGACCTCGGCGTAGCGGGCCTCCGCGTCGGCGTAGCGGTTCGCCCGCTCCGCGAACGCCGGGTGCCAGGCGGGCAGGTCGATGAACCGCACCTGCGCGCCCGCGGCCCGCCCGGCCGTCAGCGCCACCCACTCGGGCGAGTAGTCGCACAGCGGCGTCCAGGACGTGGCCGCGCGCTCCTCGTCCCGGTAGTGGCTGAACACGGCGACCGGCAGCCGGTGGCCGAGCAGCAGCTCCTCCAGCCGGTCGTTCATGTCCACCGGCCCCTCCACCAGCACGAACGCGGGCCGCGTCCGCTCGATGGTCTCCGCGACCAGCCGCGCGCAGGCGGGGGAGTGGTGGCGCACCCCCAGGAAGCGGACGTTCCCGGGCAGCGGCCGCCCCTCGTACGGGGAACCGGCCTCGCGTGGGGAACCGGCCCCGCGCGGGGTACGCGCCGTGGGCAGCGGAACGGTCATCAGCCCCCCAGCAGGTGCCGGGCGGCGTGCAGGGCCTGCCACTGCGGGCCGCCGCGGTGCGCGACCCGCTGTTCCAGGTAGCGGCGCAGCCGGGCCAGGTCGTCCGGGTTGTCCTTGGCCGCCGTGCCGGCCAGGCAGGAGACCAGGTCGGCCGCGTCGCCGGGCTCGCGGCGCAGGAACCAGCCCCGGACGCCGACCGCGTGGGCCACCGACACCGCCTCGGCGGTGCTCATCACCGCCGAGAGCCGGTCGGTGCCGGCGCCCTCCCGGGTGGTGCCGGTGCGCAGCTCGCGGAAGGTGGTGACGAGCACCTCCAGCACGTCCCGGTCGGGCGGCGCCTCGACGCCGGAGCGGCGCAGCAGGGTGGCCGCCTCGGCCTCGACCAGCGCCAGCTCGGTGTCGAGGTCGGCGATCGGGAACACCGTCTCGAAGTTGAACCGGCGCTTGAGCGCGGCGCTCATCTCGTTGACGCCCCGGTCGCGGGTGTTGGCGGTGGCGATCACGTTGAAGCCGCGCCGGGCGAACACCATGCCGTCCGGCCCGTCCAGTTCGGGGATCGCCAGCACCCGCTCGGAGAGCAGGGAGAGCAGCGAGTCCTGCACCTCCAGGGGGCAGCGGGTGATCTCCTCGAAGCGGACGATCTGCCCCTGCGCCATGCCCTTGAGCATCGGCGCGGGGACCAGCGAACGCGGCGAGGGGCCCTCGGAGACCAGCAGCGCGTAGTTCCACGAGTACTTGATCTGGTCCTCGGTGGTGGACGCGCCGCCCTGGACGGTCAGCGTGGAGGTGCCGCTGACGGCCGCCGAGATCAGTTCGGAGAGCAGGGACTTGGCGGTGCCGGGCTCGCCGACCAGCATCAGGCCGCGGTTGGTCGCCAGGGTGACCAGGGCCCGTTCGACCAGCGCGGTGTCGCCGACGAACTTGCGGGCGACGCCCTGCTGCTCGTCGCCGACGATGAACCGGCGGGCCGCCCGCAGACTGAGCCGCCAGCCGGGCGGGCGCGGGTCGGTGTCCTCGGCGCGCAGCGCGGCCAGCTCCTCGGCGTACCGGACCTCGGCGGGCGGGCGCTGCAGGGCGTCCTCGTCGCCGAGGGCGTCGCCGCCGGGGACGGTGACGGTGGTCATCGGTGGGGTCCTCTCCTCTGTGGGGCCGGTTTCGTGGGGTGCGGGGGCTCGGGCTCCTCGGTGACGAGGACCCTCGGGCTCAGGCCTTGGCGCCGTCGGCGGGCGTGGTCAGCTCGGTCAGGTCGGCGAGTACCTCGGAGACGATCACCGGGTCGAGCCGGCCGAAGGTCAGCGTGTACTCGTTGCGCGACCAGTAGTCGCACGGCCGGGTGTCCAGCCAGACCGTCTCCAGCTCCTGGTCGGGGAACTCGTCGATCATGCCGACCGCGATGCCCTGGCCCAGCCCGATCACCAGGTGGCGGTCGCGCCCCAGCGGACGGGAGAACCAGCGCTCGACGCCGGCGTCCTGCGGCTCGCCGCGCTCCCAGCCCCGCCTCTGCAGGCCGAGCAGTCTGCCCGCCGGCACCGTGATCCCCTCGAAGCGGGTCAGCCGGTGGCTCGCCGCCTCCGCCTCCGTGGCCCGCAGGACCGGCCGGCCGAGCTGCGGGAAGGGCTGCAGGATCTCGTAGTCGGCGAACAGCTCCGACCAGGCGGCCAGCCGGTCACCGAGGTGCAGCGGGTGGGCGATCCGGACGGACGCGTCGTCGGCCAGGGTGAAGAGCTCGTCCTCGACATCGGCGAAGGTACGGTCCTCCGCGACCCGGAAGGCGATGACCTCGGTGCCGGCCGTACCCCCACCGCTCGTACCCCCACCGCTCGCGCCCTCGCCGCCCGTACCCTCGACGGGCGTCTCGGCGAGCCAGACCACCCGGCGCACCAGGTGCCAGAGCAGCGGGTGCGCCACGAACAGCGAGCGGAACTCCTCCGCCGTCCACGAGCGCTGCCCGACCATCGCCGCCTCCAGCCGGCGGACCTGGTCGGCGGCGACCGTGCGCACGTCCTTCTTCAGCGCCGCGAACCGCTTGCGCTCGGCGGGCGCCAGAACGGCGTCGTCCCGCACGCCGGGGACGGGCAGGTCCTTGCGGCGCTTGCCGTCCGCGTCCAGCACGTACGGGCGCAGCTGCTCGTCGAAGCCGACGGTGAAGCGGCGCGGGCCGTAGTCGACGACGGTGCTGCCGTCGGCGTCCAGCCCGAAGTCCGGCACCAGGCGGTCCGCCAGCTGCTCGCCGGTCAGGCCGAGACCGGCGGCGACCTCGGAGATCTTGTCCTGGGCGCGGGTCTTGAGCCCCTTGAAGCCCACCCGCTGGGCGATGCCGTGCAGGTGCAGCAGCGCCACGTCGGTGCCGATCTCGGCCAGTACCTCCAGGCCCTCCACCGCGCGCTGGTGGGCGCTCTCCCCGGGCCAGGCACGGATGACCGGGGTCAGCCGGCGGACCACCTCGTCGTCCCCGAGGACGCCCAGCGCCCGCAGCGCCCAGGCGTCCTTGGCCGGCATCCCGGCCAGCCGCCACCGTTCGAACAGCCCCCAGGCGAAGGCGGACGCGGACTCCGCCGTGCACAGCTCCGTCACCAGGCCGAGGCCCGGGTACACCGCGCCCGGCTTGGAGACGGCGAGCATGGTGACGACATGGCCCGCGGCGGTGTCCGGCAGCGCGCCGCCGGAGCGCAGCAGCAGCTGCGGCACCAGCAGCGGATCGGCCCAGTCGCCGACCGCCGGCATCCGGGTGGGCAGCGCGGCCTGGAGCGGGTCGGCCAAGAGCTGCGCGTCGATCGCCGCGAGCGCCTCGGGCCCGTACGCCTTCGCCGCCGCGCGGACCACCTCGGCGCCGGCGGACGCCGCGATCAGCCGTAGCGCCTCCTCGGCGTCCAGCCGGACGCGGCCGGCCGGACCGACCGCGTCCGGCACCAGCAGTTCGGCGGCCGCCGCGGCGTGCCGGACGAACCAGGCGCGCGCCGTGACGCGGACCGATTTGAGGCGGCGCAGCCAGTCGGCCATCGCCCGGGCGACGTCCAGCCCGACGAACGGCAGCAGCAGCGGGGCCAGCGACGACGGCTGGGCGGTGGCGGTGAACAGGGCGGGCCGCAGCGCGGCGACCCCGTGCCGGGCCACCACCCGCCGCATGGTGTCCAGCGCCTCGTACATGTACTCGGGCTCCAGCTGCCAGTTCGCCAGCAGCGGCTCCAGGAGCTCGGCCGGGCCCTCGACGAACAGCCGGGCCTGGTCGTAGCAGTTCAGCCGGCCCTGCCGGTAGGAGGCGGCCAGCTGCTCCCAGTTCTCCGAGGAGCCGCGGTCCAGGGGCCAGGGGGTGAGGGCGGACCACTCCTCCCGCTCGTGCGGACGCCAGACCACGTCGGTCCCGGCGGGGGTGGTGAGGCCCCTGACCACCTGCCCCTTGGCGGCCGTGCGGCGGCGCGTCCACGGTGGGCTGCTCAGCAGGGCGGGCAAGGTCTCGACAGGGACGGCGGCGACCCGGGCGGCCCGCTCGGTCAGGGGCGCGACCACCTCGGCGACCTGGGCGTCCAGCTCCGGCAGGGCGGCGAGGACCAGGTCGTGGTGGGCCTCCACGTGGCCGGTCAGCAGTCGGCGTGCCAGGGCGGCGTCCGCGTCGGTGCCGGTCGAGGCCGGTGCCAGCAGGCGCACCGCACGCAGCGGGTAGCGGCGCATCGCGGAGACGAGGGCGGGGCGGGAGCTCTTCTCGCCGATCCGCGCCAGGAGGATGGCGAAGGCCTCGTCCGAGGGAAGCTCGGCCGCCGCGTTGACGAGCACCTTGGCGGTGTCGGCGTCCAGCCAGCCGCTCAGTTCCTCCGCCAGCATCGGTGCGACGGCCGGGCCGATGCCCTCGGCGACGGTCGCGACCACCGCCGCCGACCAGCCCTGCCAGCCCAGGCGGGCCTGGCCGCCCAGCCGCTCGACCTGCTCGGCGGAGCCGAGCGAGCAGAACAGCATCGAGCGCAGCGTGGCCGTCGCGGGCCGGTTCGGCCCGCCCTCGGCGCAGCACTCGGTCACCCAGTCGGCCCGGTCCGGCGCGAGGTAGGCGGAGACGATCCGGCGGCGCAGCCCCGTACGGCGCTCGGCCAGGGCGGTGACGGCCGCGTGGTGGGTCGCGTCGTCGGCGACCGCCAGCAGGGCGCGGACCCGGTCGGCGGCGGGCCGGAAGCCCACCGGGTCGAAGCGGTCGCTGTCCTGCGGGGGCGTGCGCATCCAGGGGTTGCGCTGCCGTCCGCCGTGCCACTCGCTGCGGAAGTCCAGGTCGTACAGCTCGACCACGGCGCAGGCCGCGAACGGAAGGCCGTGGGTGGTCACCCAGGCATCGACGAACGGGCGCAGGTCGGTGTCCCACCGGTGCACCACGGCCGTCGTCACGGCGGCGCCCACGGGGTCCGCGGCGCCGTCGAGGTAGGCGCGGGCGGCCTCGGCGAGGTGCGCCTCGGTGCGCTTGTTGCCGAGGGCGGTGTCGATCCACGTCGCGTTGTCGGCGAGGAGCGCGCGGATCCGCTCGGCGGCGTCCCGCGCGGGGGCGGCGACCGAACGGCGGACCCCGCCGCGCCGCGGGTGCACCAGGCGGTGCCAGGCCTCGGGGAAGGTGAAGGAGGTCTCGTCGGGGCGGGCGACGGGCCCGGCCGGCGCGGGACGCGTGGGCTCCCCGGCGGGCGCGGCCTGCTCGGCGGGGGCGGCCCGGTCGACCGGAACAGGTGCTGCGGGTGCGGGCGCGGCGGTGACGGGGTCGGGGGCGCCCGGCCCGCCGGCGGGGCCCTCGGTGCCCACGGCCACGTACCCCTTGCCCTGCTTCTCCGCGATCACCTTGATGAGGTGCTTGAGCGCGGCCTGCGGGGAGTCGAGTTCCTTGAGCTGCTCACGGCCGGCCGTGCCGATGCGTCCGTAGCGCACGGTCACGGTGCTGCCGTCGACGGCCACCTCCCAGAACTTCGCCGAGCTGCCCTCGGTGTACTCAAAGCGGCGCACGCGCCCCTCCTCGCTCTTCGGATCGTCGCTTCGAACGGCCTTCCGACCGGACGCCGAGACAGTAACCGAGCCCACCGACAATCCCGGGGGCCGGGGGTCGCGAGGCTTGCCGAGCTGGGAATCCGCTGTCCCTGGAGAAGAACTCCAAAAGAACGTACTTTCACATTAATTCGCACAGGAATTCACTTCCTCGAATTCCGTGCTAGCGTTCGGCTGCCATCGTCCAGCCGAGTCGAGAGGGTGAGCCGTGACGAGTCAGGAAGTCTCCCGCCGTGGATTTCTGGGCAGTGCCGGAATGGCCGCCGCCGGGGCCTCCGCGAGCGCGTTGGGGCTGGCCGCGGCCGCCCCGGCGCGGGCCGACGGACCGGACACGTCCCCGGGTGGCGGCGGCCCACCGGCCGCCCGGGCCGCGGACGAAGCGGCGGAGGGGCGCACGGTCCTGCCCGGCGACCCGCGCTACCGGACGCTGAGTCAGGGGTTCAACCAGCGCTGGATCAGCACCCCCTCCTCCATCCGGCTGGTGGGGAACGAGAACGACGCCGTCCGGTCGCTGGTCGACGCCCTCTCGGAGCGCAAACGCCCGACCGTCCGCGGTGGAGGCCACTGCTACGAGAACTTCGTCGACAACGACGGCGGCGTGATCCTCGACCTCAGCACCATGAACGGCGTGTACGAGGGCCGGGACAAATTCGGCGGCGCCACCTATTGCGTCGAGGGGGGCGCCACCAACTGGGACGCCTACACCACCCTCTTCCGCACGTACGGCGTCACGATCCCGGCCGGCTCGTGCTACTCGGTCGGGGCCGGCGGCCACATCTGCGGCGGCGGGTACGGCCTGCTCTCCCGGCGCCACGGACTCACCGTCGACCACCTGGTCCAGGTCGACGTGGTGACCGTGCGGCGCGGCGAGGTCGCGGTGACCCGCGCCCACCGCCGCGACCCGGAGAAGTCCGCCGAACGCGACCTGTTCTGGGCCCACACCGGCGGGGGAGGCGGCAACTTCGGCGTCGTCCTGCGCTACCACTTCACCCGGGAACTGCCCCGGCCGCCGGCCCAGGTCTGGCTGTCCAGCGTCGCCTGGCAGTGGGCGGACCTCCTCAAGCACCCGGAGGACTTCCGCACCCTGCTGACCAACTACGGCACCTTCCTCGCCGCGCACAGCGGCCCGACCGAGACGATCTACCAGGGCCTGTTCAGCCTGCTGCACCTCTCCCACCACAGCAACGGCGAGGTCGTGCTGACCACCCAGTGGGACGGGGAGCGGCCCGGCCCGCTCGACGAGTTCCTTGCCGCCCTGGAGAAGGGGATGCAGTCCGAGTCCTCCGTCCAGACCCGCAGCGTCGGCCGGCTCCTGCTGCCCTACCCGGACAAGCGCCGCCGGATGCCCTGGTTCCAGGCGACCATGACGCTCAACGGGTCCGGCCCCAACCAGCGCGGCAAGTACAAATCGGCGTACCACCGCAAGCCCTTCACCGACGCCCACATCAACGCCTTCTGGAAGTGGCTCACCAGGGACGAGGGGACTCTCGACCTGACGCAGACCCTGGTCCAGATCGACTCCTACGGCTGCCGGATCAACACCCACGACCCGGCCGGGACGGCCGTGCCCCAGCGCGACTCGATCATGAAGCTCCAGTACCAGACCTACTGGACCGACCCCGCCCAGGACGACGGTCACCTCACCTACCTGCGCGAGTTCTACCGCGAGGTGTACGCCGCCACCAAGGGCATCCCCGAGGTGAACCCCAAGGGCAAGGACACCCACACCGACGGCGCCTACGTGAACTACCCCGACATCGACCTCGGCACCACCGCCGACCCGTCCCCCGCCTACCAGCGGCTCTACTACAAGGGCAACTACACCCGCCTGCAGCGCACCAAGAGGACCTGGGACCCCGAGAACGTCTTCCATCACGCCCAGTCGGTCACCCTGCCGTCCTGACCGATCACGCAGAGACATGTCGACCATTCGGTGAACGGATGATATCGGGATGAAACGGTTCAAGTAAAGGGTCTTGGCGGTCACTTGGCGTGAGCCAGGGTGGCCTGCCGACTGCCCTCGTGAGGGTGGCTCAGGGCCCGCGCGTAGCGGGTCGGGCTCTCAGGTGTGGAAACAGCCGGTGCCGGCGCGATCACACCGGCGGCTCCGGACGCCGTTGCGTGGGATTGCGTCTGCCGGGACCGGTGTTCCTTCCGGGCCGTACCGGGCCTGGCGCTACTTCGATCCGGCTGGTCTTGCGGAGACCCTCACCCGCCAGTACCAGGAGTTCAAGGACGCAGGCGACGCCCGCGGGGCCGGGCGGGCCCCGCTGCCGCCCCTCGGCAACCCGGAGCTGGCGCTGATCCTGGCCGGCGTGCCCGACGCGCTCGCCGAGAGCGGCGGCGACCTGTACGCGGTCATCCTCAACGTCGCGGCGAACGCCTGGATGGCCGGCCACATCCACGGGGAGGACGGCTGCAACGGGTGCCGGGGCAGCCGCGGTCCGGCCGGACACGACTGGGACGCCCGGATGAAGGCCATCACCGCGCAGGCCCCCGACATCGAGAAGTGGTTCGACCCGCAGGTGTGGACCCAGGCCCTGAACGACAGCGGCTTCGCCGTCACCCGCCGCTGATGTGGGTTCTCGGCTTCCGTGCCATACGGGCAACCATGCGGCCTGCGGCTTCATCTCCGCTCTCAACCGGGTGACGCGGCTTCGGATTCTCGGGGTCGTGACAGATCCGCGCGATCGCGATGCCGCCTCTCCAAGCGGTCGACCGGCGCTCGCAGGGCGGGTGAGATCAGTTCCAGGTCACGGTTGTCGCGCCCGGCAAGCATGTGGTCGAGCCAGCGTTCGTACCAGGCCAGGAAATCGGCGGCCGACGAGACATTGGGACCCCAGAAGCCGTCGGCCTTTCCGGTGACGACGCGGCCCGCCAGGGGACCGGTGATGCCAAGAAGCACCAGGTCGGAGCACCCCGCCTCGATGATGTGCAGGAACAGGTCACTTCGGTGAGACGGGCCGCCGGCGAACGTGAACCCCCGAGGGCGGCCGGGCTCGCCGCGGGGGTCCATCGTGAACAGCCGGCATGACCGCAACGGCAGCAGGCCGTAGAAGGGCGATGCGCCGCCCCCGCCCAGCGTGGTCAGGAAGCCGCGGTAGGGGTCGGGCAGTTCGATGTGGTGGTCGGCCTCGAACTCGGCGACTTTCGCGTCCGGCAACGGGGGTTCGAGGCGGAACGCGTGCTTCTCTTCACCGAAGGAGTAGCTTCGCAGCGCGGCGTAGGGCACCTTGGCGAGCTTGCGTCGGATGCGGGCGATCCGGGAGTCCATGCGAACTCTTCTCTTTGTCCCCCGCAGGCTACCTGCTCCGGACGGCTGCCTTGTCGCATCGAGCTTGTCTGTGGATCTCGCGACGAGCTGGTTGCCAGGTCGAGCACATCGCGTCCGCCTGGTTCGGGTTGGCGGCCAGTGCCTGCCGGTACTGGGCGTCGAGCTCGCGCCGGCTACGCCCGGATCGCGCGTGACGCCGCCCGGTCAGGCAGCCGTGGAAGACCCCCGGAAGCGTGACAGTTCCCCATGATCGCCGTCCGGCCCCGCATCCGTCGAGTGCACCGCCCTTCCCCGATCCTTGCGAGGCGTTCAGGCTGCGGCCCCCAGACATGCCCTCCGACGTGGCCTCGGCCGTGACGGCGGACGGACTCCGGACGGTGGGCAAGCGGCCGGAGAGGACAACGCGGTGGGCCCGGAGACCTCCCCGATCGGGGAGGTCTCCGGGCCCACTGTCCTCCGCGCGATCTACGCCTTGGCGCTGCAGGCCCGAACAGCCTCGAAGGCGTAGCGGACGATCTCGGCCCAGGCGGCCTCGTTGGACGACGGCTGCTGGGTCAGCCACGCCGCCCTGCGCCCGGTGATCACCTCGGCGACGGCCTGCGCCTGGCCGACCAGGTCCTGCTCCAAAGGGGCGATGTCACCCCCTGCGGACCCCGATGACCGAGCCGTGCAGGAAGTAGGAGGTGCCGATGTCGATACCGCGCCAGGCGCTAGCGAGCGCGGTGGCCACCAGATTCGGAGCCAGCCCGTCTTTCACGCCGTTGCCGTGCAGCCACATCAGCGCCCGGCGGTGGTGGACAGCGCGATCCGCGCTGCCGCTCAGGCGCGTCGAGATGGTCCTGCTGCGCAGCCCGGGCTCGTCGGGCAGCGGATCGTGTGGTCGGGGCTGATCAGGAGGGCACTGGCCGTGCTGTCGAATTCTCCCTGTCGAAGTAGGGCCTCCTGTCGGGGGTGCTCGTCGAGGGCGACCCGCAGCCGCGGCCGACGCGTCGTCACTCACCGCCCTCCACCGAGATCAGGATCGTGCCGGGGAGGGATTCGTCCCAGTCGCCCTCGACGCAGACGGGGGTCGTCAGGCTGAAGCCGAACGCGGAGTTGATGTTGTCCACCCAGACGCGCCCGCTCTCCAGGGCGCACCTGTGCTGGTGGGCGTTGAAGGACGCCGAGGGGCCCGGACCGTGTATGGAGTAGAGGTCGTAGTCCACTTCGTTGTCGTGGTGGTAGTGCGACATGAACACCACCACCGTGCCCGGGGGGCACTCCACCGCGGGGGAGCCCGACGCGGGGTAGAGCATCTCCGTTTCGGTGGAGGGGGTGCCCTGGACGAGCAGCTCGTAGGCCGTGTTGTTGGTCACGACCGTCACCAGGTTCTGGCACGACCCGTTGCTGATCCAGTCCTGCCACCAACCCTGCCCGCCGTACGGGTCCTTGACGATCGGTAGTTGGGCGGTCGACGACACCACCGGGGTGCCGGGCTGGTCCTGGCTGTTGAAGACCGAGAGGGCGTTGCCGTTCATCATGCTCCGGATGAAGCCGTCACCGCAGATCGCCCAATGCTGGTTGGCGGCGCCGGTGCGGGTGTTGATCTGGATCTCGGCTCCGTTACCGGGGTCCGATCCGCGGATCTCGGCGACCAGTCCGCTCTTCTGGTTCTGGAGGTAGAGGCCGTCCACGTAGGTCCACAGCTGGTCCTCGTTGTCGGTCGATTTGGACGGCCATATACAGAGCCCGGTTCCGGGCTCGGTGGACGCCCCGTAGACGGAGAGCACGAAGATCTCATCCTCGGTGAGCCAGCTGGTGATGAAGGACGTCTCCGTCGACACCGTCCGGGCTGATCGCCGCGCCGTCGGTGCCGGCCTCGCTGCTACGCTGCCACGTTCCGTCATTGCCTCGGTCCTCCTCCTCAGATGCGGGAGTCGCACGGGTGGAGTGTCGGTCGACCTGCGTCGCCCCCTGTGGTCGCCCCGCTTCTCAGCGTAGGGCGGGGCCTCGTTCGACCGCGAGTCGGCACGGCGGCCGCGGTCGGGGGCGGGGGCCGTGGGCCCCCACAAGCTCGACATCGACCACGTCGTCCCGCCTGCCGTGGCCTGGAGGGTGGGGGCGGACAGCTGGAGCGACGACCAGCGCAAGGCGCTGGCCCGTAGACGGCGCGGGTGTTCAGGTTTTCACCCGTTGCCGACAAGCCGCTCCCATGCCCCCCCGGCCATGTCCCGCTCCTTTTCCGTATCCGCATGTCGAACGGGCTGAACTGTAGACGAACCCCGTGACACGGAGGGTCCGGCGGTCAGCCGTCGGATGGGCGTTCCGGGCCGGGGTGTCCCGCCCGGGACGCCCTTCACGAGCAGTCGATGGGCTGGTCGGTAGAAACCCCCGACACGGTGGCAGGGGGCGGAGGGCCGGGCTGGCTCTCGCCAGGCCGTCTCAGTCCCACGGGCTGGTGGGCACGTCGCCCGGGGCGACGATCACCGCGATCTCGCCATCGCGGGCACGGCCTGCCCAGACCTGGCCCCAGCCTTCAGGGACGCCGAAGGTCAGCAGGTCGGCCCGGCGTTCCTCGTCGTGGGTGAGCTCGAAGCAGCCCTCGCAGAGGCCTTCGGTGTCCCGCCCGATCGGTGGGCCGCCGAAGCCGGCTCCGTCCACGTCCGTCAGGTACCGGTGGAAGGGTTCGGTCAGCGGTTGCCAGGCGGTGGCGTCGGCGAAGCAGCCCATGGCGTCCTCCGCCTCGAATCCCGCGCCGGCAGCACGCAGGGCCGGGTCTTCACCCACGCCGAGGGCGAGCTCCCACGTGACCACCGGCTCGTCGCGCACGCGCAGGCGCGTCGCGGCGCACTCCCGGAATTCGTTGTAGTAGCCGCCGGAGAGGTGGGGCCAGTTGGCCCAGGAGACGTCCACCGGGTACTCGCCGGGCGGGATGCGGAATGCGAGCTCGCGCGGCAGCCCGGTGATCCAGGGCGAGTCCACGACCAACCGGCCGCTCGGAAGCCGGATTGCGGCGACCTCCTGCACCTCGGCGATCTCGATCCAGCTGTACGGGGTGTGCGGATCGCCGCCGATCCGCAGGCCCGGTGTGAACAGTCCGTCGAGGTACTCGCGCGTCTCCGGCCTGACCTCGGCCATTCCCGCCCCTTCCTTCTCACTTCTGTGGCACCTGCTGGCTCGGACGATACACATCCCCGCAGACAACCCCGGTGCCGCAGCCTGCGCGTGGGGTGTCCGGGGCTGGCCGCAAGGCGTCCTTTCCAGCACGGGCCCTGGCAGCGAACGTCGCGTTGCGCCCGTGCTGGACGTGCCGGGGCTCGATCGGGGGGAAGGAGGACTCGAAGCTGGAGCTGCGGGAGAAGGCCCGGCCGGACCGGCTGGAGTGCCCCGAGTGCGTACAGGCCCGCGCCGCAAAGGACTTGGGCCCGCTGATGCTGCCGGTCCCGACCAGGCGCGAGCTGGTGGCCGCGCTGGTCCCTGCCCCGGACGATCCGTGGTGGGAGGACCGGGTATTGCACGCGAAGCTCTACCCGGGGAGGGGCCGCCGGGTGTGACCTGTTGGTGTTGTGGGGCGCCAAATTGTGGCGGGTCGGTGATCAGCTGAGCAGCCTTGTTTTCGGGCTGGGGGTTGATGGGTTGGTTGAGAGGGCGGTTCGTGAGTATTTGACCGGTTCTGCTGTCACCTGATGGTGTGGGCGCGGGCGGAGTCCGCTCGTCCGGGGCGGGTGGTCTGCTGGGGTGGCGGGGTGAGAGAACGCAAGCCGTACCCGAGCGACTTGTCCGACGAGCAGTGGTCGTTGATCGAGCCGGTGCTCACGGCGTGGAAGGGCCGGCACCGCTCGGTGAGCGGCCATCAGGGCGCCTACGCGATGCGAGAGATCGTGAACTCGATCCTCTACCAGGGCAGGACCGGCTGCCAGTGGGCCTACCTCCCGCACGATCTGCCGCCGAAGAGCGCGACGTACTACTACTTCGCCGCGTGGCGGGACGACGGAACCGACCAGGTCATCCATGAACTCCTGCGCTGCCAGGTCCGGGAGCGGGCCCGCCGATCAGAGGACCCGACCCTGGTGGTGCTGGACACGCAGAGTGTCCACGCGGCTGCCGGGGTGCCCGCCTCGACGACCGGCCGGGACCCGGCGAGCGGGTGCCGGGCCGTAAGCGGGGCCTGGCCGTGGACGTGCTGGGCCTGGTCATCGCCGTCATCGTCCTGGCCGTGGACACGCACGACAACGCCGCGGGCATCGCCCTGCTGGACCAGGTGGCAGTGCACGCCGGCGGCACCGTCCGCAAGGCCCTGGTCGACCAGGGCTTCAAGAAGCAGGTCGCCGCGCACGGCGCCCTCCTGGGCATCGACGTCGAGACCGTCGTACGTAACCCGCAGGACGGAGGGTTCGTCCCGCAGCCGAAACGGTGGAGGGTCGAGCAGACCTACGGGATCCTGATACCGCACCGGCGCCTGGTCCGCGACTACGAGCACCGCCCCACCTCCTCCGCCTCCCGCGTCCACTGGGCGATGACCCAGGTGATGGCCCGGCGCCTCACCGGCGCGAGCGCGCCCACCTGGCGCGACCCACAGGCGGTGAGCACGTGAACATCCGGCCCCGGCTCGACGCGCTCGACGTCCAAGAACACGCCGCACAGACTCTGGCCGACGACCTCCGCACGCAGATCGATGAAACTGCAGGGCCGGCTGCTGGAAGCGGAGACCCATCTCGCACACCTCGCGATCACCAGGAAGACCGTCACTGCTCTCGCCGACCGCATTCCGGCCCAGAGTTCCTCGTCCGACCTGCCGGAGCACCCGGACCACCCCCGCATCCTCGCCGTCCTCAACGAGGCCATCCACCCCCTGCGGGCCCGTGACGTCTGCGAAGCCCTCGACCACGAACTCCTGCCGAAGAACATCGAAGGCACCCGCGCCAAGCCGAAACGCCTCGTCAAGCTCGACGTCCTCACCGAAGTCGGTGCCGGCAGCTTCATCAGGAAGCAGCAGCCGACCGAAGTCGCGTGACCAGCAGCCCTGCCCCGACGCCACCTCGAAACGGACATAAGCTAACGAACCGCCCTCTTCAGGCCCTCGCCTCATCCTCGGCCCGGGGCGGGTCTGCTCCCGCCGCCACGGTGGCCGACCGCAGAGCACCCGCGCCGCGGCTCTCGTACTGCGCGGCGAAGGTCGCGTTCGTCCGGCGTGCCGGAGGCCGTGGCGGGTCCGGCTGGTCGGTTGCGGCGGGGCACCCCGAAGGAGACCGTTCGTGTAGCTACATTCGCGTCATGCGCGTTCCCGCCACCGGGAGCGCTTCTTCCCGGGAAGGATGTGGTCTTTCATGTCGGAGTTGCCCGCCACTGCCGAGGAGCGCTCGGGGCGCCTGAGCGCGATGCTGTCCGGGACCCGGGCGCAGACCCGCGCGGGCCGTCGGATGCAGATGAACCGCCCCGGGAACCTGCTGTTCGGGGTGCTGCTGCACGCAGCGGCCCGCCTGGACCGGGGCCTGCCTCTGACCGACCTGGAGCAGCGTCTGGTCGACACCGCGGGCAAGTACCTGCCCGCGGGGGAGCTGCCAGCCCTGGGCCGGGTGTACGGCGAGGCGTGTGCTCGCGGGCCCATCGCCGTGCTTCCCCGGGTGATCACGGACCTGCCGCTGGAGAAGGGCTTCGGCAGTGCCGACCTCGCCGCCGCTCTGCCCGCGCTGGCGCAGGAGATCACCGCCCAGCCCAACGTCCGCATCGTCGACGTCAGCCGGCTCGCCGAGGGCGAGTCGATCGACACCGATGAGGACATCGCGGCCATGGCCGACTACGGGCGCGCCATCACCATCCTCACCGCCCCGCCGCAGGACGCGAACCTCACGGGTCCGATCACCGTACGGGTGCGCATGCACAAGTTCCACGTGGTGGAGGAGTCCGCGGGGGAGGTGGGCGCCGACGAGATCTACTGGGGGCTGGGCGCGGGCAGCGACACCACGGCCAGGAAGTCGTTCGACACCAGGGAGTACGGATCCGTCCACACGGGCGAGGTGCACCACTTCGACTACGTCTACGGCAAGGAGACGTACCTGTTCAACGGCACGGTCGACAAGCACATGTCGGCCGAGATCCAGTGCTGGGAGGCCGACAACAGCCCTGACAGCTTCTACAACAAGCTGCGTGAGGCTCTGGCCGACTTCGCCGATCACGCCGCGGACACGTCCTCCGAGATCTCCCGGTTCTACGACAACGAGACGAGGAAGGCCGCCAGCTGGGCCGCCTTGCTCTCCCTCGGCGCCGGCCTGCTCAACGCGCTCCTGGGGCTGTTCGTCAACGACGACGACCTGGTGCACGAGCGTTCCTTCGGCTGGACCCGCGACTACCTGATCTTCATGAGCCGCCTGCCCAACGGGGAGAACTACTTCCACTTCAACGGCGGCGACGGCGGCTACCACAAGCTCTACCTGCGGCTCAACGACCTCGGCTGAACCACCCACGTCTACGATCGCTCGCCACCGGCGCGGGCGGCCTGGCGGGCCGCTGACCTGCGGTGGGGGATTCGCTCCGGGGCCGGTGAGCTTGCCTGCCCCGGGGCGGCCGCCGGGGTTCGGGTGCCGGCACAGGTCAGCGGTCGGTGAAACAGCGCCGAACGGTTCGGCCGGTGGCCGGGGTCCGGCGCAACGGCGGGGCGGGCAGCGCTTCCGGCATGACGGTGGTCGGCGCCTTCGGCGTCTCACGTGGTGGTCCCGCCGTCGGGGGCCGCCTGGGGTGTTGCTACGCCGTCGCTGCGGTCGTGTCCCTTGTTGTGGTGTAGCCGATCAACCAGGCGTCGTGTTGGTGGTGTTGGGTAGCACGGGGGCGCTTTCGGGGAGCTCGGTGGCGATCACAACGGCCCGGGACACGATCTGGTGGTTCACCCTCGCCTTGCAGTAGGTCGCATCGAGGTAGACGTAGGGGAACCGAGTGTGGTCCAGTGACCTGGTCCGGAACGCGACGAGCTGGCCGTCCAGGTCTTCGCAGATCCGTGAGACCTCGCTCTTGGAGATCCCGGTGTCCGCGCCGAGCGCCTTGACCAGGTCGTCGACCGAGCGCGTCGACACGCCGTGGACGTACGCCTCCATGATGACCGCGTACAGGGCTTGGTCGATCCGGCGCCGCCGTTCCAGCAACGCGGGGAAGAAGCTGCCCGACCGCAGCTTGGGGATCGCCAGGTCCAGGTCGCCGGCCTGGGTGGTCAGCGTCTTGTCCCGGTGTCCGTTGCGAAACGCGGTGCGGCTGTCGGTGTGCTCGTTCCACTCCGCGCCGATCCTGGCGGTGGCCTCGGCCTCGATCAGTTCCTGGAGCATTCGCTCGGCCACACCGCGGACGAGTTCGAGCCCGTCTGCCGAACGTAGTGACTCCAGCAGCCGGAGTAGGTCATGCTGAGACAGGGCCACCCTGCACCTCCCGCGTTGAACTGGCCGTTCACTTGGGAGAGTTGCATGGTGGCCCGCTCTACGGGCAGGGAGCAGAACCGAACTGGGCACACGCCCCAGGCGTACGCCCCAGCCGCGATCGCCTACACCACACCAAGGGACGTCATCCAGGAGGCCGCCCGCACCGTCCACCAGGCCTACCTGGAAGACCTCTGACGGCTGCGGCGGGCGTGATGTGGTTGCGGATGAGGCGGGCGGGCAGGCCGAGGCAGTTTCCTGACCTTCAGCCGGGGCGGTTGATGGTGATGCAGGGCAGCGCCGTTGCTATCCGGGGTCCTCGGGAGCCGTAAGGCAAAAGGGAAGTGGCCCTGGATCGGACGTGCCTTTGCTCGGCGCGGGCCAAGACGTTCCACTGGTTTCGTCGCGCACCTGGTGCTCGATCGCGGCGTCCAGGCGGTTCCGCAGCGGGCGAGGGCGCGCTGAGCGGCGTCCAACGGGCGCTCATCGTGAGCGTGCGACCGGGGTGTCGTGGCGAGGAACGTTGGCGCTCTGGGTAGCGGAGGCCGGCTATGCGACAGCAGACGGCCGGCTCTTGTATCGGGCTGCTGTCTGCCCCGCCGGGGCGGGGCAGACAGGCGGGCTGTCAGGCGGTTGTGCCGCTTTGCCCGGCGTCCTGGGTGATGGTGAAGTGGACGAACTCGGCGGCGCGCACGGGTGCGATGCCGATGTCGCAGATGACCTTGCCGTTGTTGATGGTCTCGGGCTTGTTGTTGGTGTCGTCGCAGATCACGTAGAACGCCGCGTCGGTTGTGTGTCCCGTGAGGGCGCCCTGGCGCCACTGGTCGGTGAGGAACGAGGTGACGGCGTGCCGCAACGTCGCCCGCAGCCGCTCGTCGTTGGGCTCGAACACCGCCCACGTCGTCGACTGGTGGATGGAGTCGGAGAGGTAGGAGACCAGGCGGCGGACGTTGAGGTAGCGCCAGTCGCGGGTGGCCGACCTGGTGCGGGCGCCCCACACGAGCAGGCCCCTGTCCGGGAAGACGCGCAGGCAGTTGACGCCCTTCGCGTTCAGCTCACCGTTCTCGTCATTCGTGAGGACGTTCTGGAGCCTGAGGGCGCCGCGGAGGTTCTGGTTGGCAGGGGCCTTGAAGACGCCGCGTTCGGCGTCGGTGCGGGCCCAGACGCCGGCCACGTGGCCGCAGGGCGGCACGGTGCGCTCGACGGTGTCGACACCGGGCACCGTGATCCACGGGTAGTACAGGGTGGTGAAGGCGGCGGCGTCGGAGTCGGTCGAGTCGAGTGTGTCGGCGAAGGCACCGACCTGGGCCGGGGTCTGGCCGGGCGGCGGGTCGAGGATTGCCAGCCGGTTGCGCTGCTCGGTGCAGTGCTTCACGACCTCGGCCATCCTGCTGATGCCCGCGGCGTGGTCGGGCGCGGGTGCCTCCTTCTCGGAGGAGACGTCCGCGGTCATGTCCCAGAGGCTGGGCACGGCGACCATGGTGACCTCGGGAACGCTCCCCAGGCCGGCGAGGCCGGTGCGGGCCTCGGTGTCTCCCATGAGGTCCTTGGGCGAGACGGCGTTCTGCGGGCCGGTGAAACCCACCACGTAGCAGGTGCCCCCACCGTTGGCGAAGAACCCGTAGACCGCCTCGGCCAGGGGCAGGCACCGTTGCAGCGTGTGAATGGCGGCCGGGTCGGTCGCGTCCGCGAGGTCCTTGGCGATCCCCTCGATGCTGTAGCGGGCGGCGAACTCCCGCCAGCTGTGGATCTTCTGCGGGATGGCGCGCTCGGCGTCGGTGAACGGCTTGGGGGTCGCGTCCGGGGCGTCGTGGGCGGAGGCCTTCGTGTAGCCGAGGAACGCCGGGACCGACATGCTCGCCCCGGTGATCACGCGTACTCCGCTGGGGAGCTCCTCCACGAAGACCCCGGGCGGGTTCTGGCTGGACATCCACACTCCTGGAGGTGAGAGGGCCGCTGCTTGTACGAACGGCGAATACGAACGGCGAAGCCGTACCCACCCCAGCGCAGTGCGTCGCCCGACCACCCGTCTGAGAGGACAAACCACCCCTTCGGGGGAAACTTCCGTCTCTGTGGCCGCCGCCGACCTTGCGGGCCGGCTCGCCGCCTACTGGCCGACGGCCTGACGGGCCTGTACGGCGGCCCGACCGGGGTGATCCCGGTCACGGACAAACCGGGAGGACAAGGCCCAGGACCGGGGCATTCCGGGCGGGACAACGTGCTGGTCAAGGGGTCGGACAACGTGCTGGTCAAGGGGTCGGACAAGGGGTGGGGTCAGGCCGCGGACAAGGGGTGGGTGTGCAGTGTCGGCGGCATCCGGGCGAGCGCCTGGACGCCGGGGCCGGCCACCGTGCCGCTCCCGGCCTCCCGCTGACGGAAGGCCACCCGATGACCGCCACCGCGCTTGCCGCACCCGACCCCGACGACGACCGGGCCGCCGGCCACCACCGGCCGGAGCTCCCGGGCGAGGCCTCGAGGCGTTCTCCACCGAGGTCGAGCACGCGCTGCCCGGTCGCCGCAGCCTCTTCGCCTGGTGCTCCGCGACCCGGGCACCGACCTGCCACTACTGCTGTGCCCCGGACTGGGGCTGTGTCCGCCGCTGCTCGGACGCCTGCCGCTGCGCCCTGATGACGCCGACAGTCACCGGAGGGTGGTCGGATCGTTGATCGGGGTGAGGCGCCGGGCAAGGAAGGGCTTGCCCATGGGCTACGTAGCGGTGGCAGCGCCCGGTCGTCTGAGGTGACAAGTTCTCCGACTCCATCGAGAAGGGCAGAGACATGACGGCGTTTGACAAGGCATTCGAGGTGACGGTGGCGCGGGAGGGTGGCTACTCGAACCATGCCGCGGATCAAGGCGGCGCAACCAACTACGGCATCACCGAGGCCGTGGCCCGGGAGAACGGGTACATGGGGCCGATGGAGGATCTGCCCCTGGAGAAGGCCAAGGAGATCTACCAGCGCCGCTACTGGAAGGTGCTTCGCCTGGACAGCATCGCCGAGGTCTCGGAGCCGGTCGCCCAGAAGCTGTTCGACGTGGCCGTCAACATGGGCACTGGGACGGCGGGGAAGTTCCTGCAGCGTGTTCTCAACGTTCTGAACCGGCAGCAGGCCGACTATCCCGACATGACCGTGGACGGTGCGATCGGACCGAAGACGGTCGCGGCATTCACGGTCTTCGTGGACAAGCGGAAGGCGTCGGGCGAGATGGCCCTGCTCAAGGCACTCACCAGCTTGCAGGGCGCGCGATACATCGAGTTGGCCGAGAACCGGGAGCAGAACGAGGCGTTCGTCTTCGGCTGGCTCGTGAACCGAGTGTGACGGAAGTGCCGGACTGACGCCTCCGTGAGCGGATCCGGCCCGTGCGGAGGCGGGGCCGCGTGAAGACCCGGGGCGATCCCTCACCGGTGGAGCCGTCGTGGCGGCCTTCGCCTGCGGGCCGCACGTCGGGTAGCTGTCGGACACGGTACGGGCAAGCGCGGTGGCCGGCCGCCGGTCATCGCCGCCGGGACGCTCCATGCCGTCGTGCGGCGCCGCCCGCGCGGCGAGGTCGTCGAGCAGATCCATACGGGTGGGTCCCGTTCGGCAGTAGCCGGGCGGGCCGTGTGGGAGCAGGCGGACACCGTGGTCCGCCGGGTCGCGCCGCTGCAGATGCTGGTCGTGGTGTGTGTGTCGGCCGGCTCCGACCGGCGCCGCTTGACGGCCGCAGGGCAGGGCCGTTGCAAAGTCCGGTGATCTTGTGAGCGTGCCTGGTCAGGCGATGCCGAGGAGGTCGAGCGGGCGGGTGAAGGGCTCGTAGGAGGCGTGCCGGAGGCCGGCGGCGATGTTGCGGTGCCCGGCAGTGCGGAGGGCGTTGATCGCCAGGTTGCGTAGGGACGCCATGTTCTCGGGGCCATGGCCGGTGCGGATCTTCGAGGCGTCTTCGGCGAAGGTGGTGTCGCGGACGAAGTGGAGCCGGTTCTCGATGGTCCACTGCGACCTGGCAAGTTGGCCGAGGCGCTGGGGCGAGGCCTGTTGCGAGCTCAGGTCGGTGATCGCGTAGACGGTCTGGCGGCTGACGGTGCCGGTCTTGAGGTGGGTGCGATGGCGCAGGATGCGGGCGGCCGGCCGCTGCCGGGTCAGGACGGCCGGCACGCCCTGCTCCTGACCCGGGCTCTACCCTACGGCTTCGCCGCTTCAGGCAGGTTGGAGGTTCGCGGCTGCGTCGTGCCCGGCCCGTGCTCCGGCGGCCGTCCCGGGGCCGCTCGCGTCACTGGCCGCCCTGGCCGGCGCTTCCCATCGGGCCGATCTTCACCGGGGTGCCGCTGCCGTCGGTGACGGGCAGCGAGCCGGTGCCGGGCCAG